>NZ_JBSQBN010000147.1:0-10003 GCF_053850585.1 Shewanella sp. A22 | reverse complement strand
TAGTCATGCGTTTGTCTATGTGCCACCCAACAATCCGGCGTGAATATAAATCCATTACCACCGCTAAATACATCCAGCCTTCACCTGTCTTTAAATAGGTCACGTCACCCGCCCAAACCTCATTAGCCGATACAGGGTTAAAGTTCATGTTTAACAGGTTATCAGCCACTGCATCTGAATGTTTGCGCTGTGTAGTCACCTTGTAAGCTCGTCGCTGGGTAGCTTTGAGTCGTACAAAAATACGTAACGATAATTACGTATTACTTGATGCTTTTTTCAATAGATTTCTTATGGGAAATTCTGATAATTACAAAATGACTGAGTAATTGTACTAACAAGAAAAGGGGCATAATGACTTAGTTCTTGCTTTCAGAGGTCCAAATTCAACTCTGAACTTGAGGCCGTTGAAGACTCTTTATAAAAGAATGCGTGAGCTAGCCATGGCCTTTCATGCACATCCATGTGCTTCAAGGCATTCTTGCATCCTGCCTATCAGAGCCAGCTAGCTTTGGAGGGGAATGGTCGTTCCTTGGCATCTGACCCATATGGATATGGGAAATGTCATTATGATGTCGGGAACATCATTGACCATGCCATCACGACATTTGTTAATCCATTCACATCAGACTCCCATCTGAAGCGTTAGCATTTTCATTCTTTACTATAAAGAGGTGGCCGAAACGGACTACAAACGAACTCAAAAGCTGGATTAACCACGTCGCGAAATTATCGCTTCTATTATTTAAATCAAATGGGATAATTTTGATGTGGTGGCTGGGCCAATTTTTTTATAGAAAATAAAGAGGGAACAGCCGTTGGTTTCCTCTTGGTCTGGTGTGGGCGAAGCGCCACGACGTTAGTGGCCGCAAGCCATATTTGAAAAACGCTTTACGGCTTCAACTCTCTTTTGGAAAATATAACTCGAAACAATCAGAGTTTATTCATCATTAGTCAGTGTTAGCCCTGCTGTACAGGCAACCAGACTTTAACGCTTAAGCCGCCTTGTGGGCGGTTTTGCATGCTAATTCGACCACCGTGGGCTTCAATTATTTCGCGGCATAATGGCAAACCTATCCCGGTACCCGATTGTTTAGTTGAATAAAACGGTAACAAGGCTTGCGACAATACCTCTGTCGACATTCCGCAACCTTGATCTTCCACTTTAACTAATAACCCGTTAACTGGATGAGTCACTTCCTCAAACATTAACGACACTGTGTCTGCCACCGCGCCTGACTCGTGGGCATTTTTAAGCAGATTGATAAAGACTTGCTCTAATTGCACTGCATCAAGTTTGATTGGATTAATCGGTAAAGGTGACAACAGGTTAAATGGGTATTGCTGCGCTAGTTGTTGGGTCATCTTAGCCCAATCAATCAAGGCTTTTTGTGGCAGCGGCAATTTAGCAAACTGGGCATAATGAGAGATAAATTGGCTCAGGTGTGTGGTGCGATTTTCGATAGTATCAAAAATCAAATGCAGCTTGCTGTTGTCTAAATGCTGAGTTAAAAACTTACCTGAGTTGACCATAGAAGCGATGGGTGCGACCGAGTTATTAAGCTCATGGCTAATAATTCGAATCACTTTTTTCCATACCGCGACTTCTTGGCGATTAAGTTCTTTGGTGAGCTGTTTAAGCAAAATTAAATGGTGCTGCTGATTATTTTGAGTAAAACGCCCCCGAGATATATGCCAGGTTTCAATATCGTTACTATCAGCATTATCATCAAGATCACCACCAGCACTATCGCTGCTCCCCATCGAAAACAACCCTTCTTGCTCGCTGTTTAACGCGGCTTTTAGCGCATCAGGTAACATCACGACAAGATCAGGTAACAACATGCCTTCGATTTTGACACCCTGATTAAACAAATGTCTTGCTGCGCTATTGGCGTAAATTACCCGCTCGAAATCATCAATTAATAGCATAACGTTAGGTGTGTTTTGAATCACCTTATCGAGCATTAACTCGCGCTGATAAATAAACTGGCGCTCACTGCGCAGCTTTGCCGATGCTTGGTTGTATAAACTCACTAATCTATCAATCTGTGGCTCACCGTAGGGATGCAGCGACACACTAAAATCGTTATCTTTAAAATTCAGCAAGCCAATTTCAAGCGCTTGCAGGCTTTCACTCAATCGCCTTGTTAACCACACACTGAAAAAATAACACACAGCCAACATCACAATAATAGCCAGCCATAAGGAGTCCGCGCCCAATGTAAACCAGACAACAGCCCCTGCCATAGCCCCGACAAGACAACTCAACATGGTACCTAACAACAATTTAGTGCGCAGTGACAACATCATGATTTGCTATCTCGGATACCGTATTTTTCCATACGCCGATATAAGGCTTGTCGACTTAACCCAAACGATTTTGCGACTCTAGCAATCACGCCATTGTATTGTGTCAGTGCTTGCTCGATTTGAAGCTTATCGGGCTCAAATGTGACAACGGGGTCTTCGGTGTCTGGCAAGGTTTTAGGCTGATGTTGAGATTGATATTGGGTTTGAGGTTGCGCCATTATCTGCGCGGGGTTATCGGCTCCCCCCCCTAACGTCATTAAACCAAAATCATTAATGCTCAGTTGAGTGGATTGTGTCAGTAGCACCGCCCGTTTACAGGCATTTTCTAGTTCGCGCACGTTACCCGACCAACAATGATTAACCAGTGCCAGTTGGGTGGTTTTATCTAGGCTAAAGCTGTCACCAATAAAATGTTTCACTAACGGTAAAATATCGTCTTGGCGCTGATTTAACGGCGGAATGGTCAGTTCAATCACATTCAAACGATAGAATAAATCTTCACGAAAACGCCCATTGGCAATGTCATCAGCTAAATCGGCATTGGTTGCGCTAATCACTCGTACATTCACTTTGCGGGTTTGATGGCTGCCTAAACGTTCAAATTCACCCGTTTGCAACACGCGCAATAACTTTACTTGGCCAGACAATGGCAAATTGCCAATTTCATCTAAAAATAATGTACCACCGTCGGCGGCTTCAAAGCGACCCATACGGGTTTTGTTGGCGCCCGTAAAGGCACCCGCTTCTGCGCCAAACAGTTCAGCTTCAAGTAAATCCATTGGTAGAGCGCCAATGTTAACCTTAATAAACGGTTGGTCTTTTAATGGCGAGTTGGCCTGTAAAATGTCGGCGATTTTGTCTTTGCCTGCGCCATTGGGCCCCGTGATCATCACCGACACGTCAGAACGGGCAACTTGCAACGCTAAATCAACACAGCGCTGCATGGCGCCGCTACCAAACACTAAGCCGCATAAGTCGGCGCCATTAATGGCTGACATGCGATCACTGTGAATACGGTTTAACTGGCTATTTTGTTGAGAAAGTCGATAGATAGACAATAAGTTACTAATACTGTTGAGCAACTTAGCGTCGTCCCACGGTTTACCCATGTAATCGGCCGCACCCGCTTTAACCAACTCGACAGCCGTTTCTAATTGAGTCCAAGCCGTCATCAAAATAATTGGTAGATTGGGCTGCAACTGCCGTAATGCATAAAACAGCTGCTTGCCCTCCTCGCCCGATGTAGTGTCACGGCTAAAGTTCATGTCTTGGATAACTAAGCTGATCTCTTTGTTAGTGACAATCTCAATTGCCGCTTCGGGTGAATGACAAAAAATAGCATTGTAATCATGCAGCTCAATCATTAACGCAAGCGCTTGGCAAATGGCATGGTTGTCATCAACAATTAAAATATTATCCATTAGAGTATGTTTGAGTCCAATTAGGTTATTGCTATACAAAAATATGTTTACACAATAAACATTTACTAACAAAAGTTTGTTTATACAATGAACATTTACTGACAAAAATCAAATAAACAATAGCATGACAGAAGTCGTCATTGTCACACTATTGTTAAGCGCTAACGTCACATTTAAGCAGATTACACACTGCGGGTGGCCATAGCAGGTGAAATATTAGCCGCTTTGGTTGCTGGTATTATCACCGCAAGCGTTGTCACAACCAGCAAACCAATAACAGACATAATAGGATAAATCACTGGCACCATAGGCAAGCTATACAGTGACATTAATTGTTGACCAAGTACTAATGCCAACATGCCGCCAATCACACCACCGACAATACAAATCAAATAATTTTCGACTATAAAATATTGAATAATATCGCGTTTACTCGCCCCCAGTGCTCTACGAGTGCCTATTTGTTTGGTGCGGCGTTGAATATTAAACATCACCATACCGGTTAATCCTAGCGACGTGATCAATAACAGCAACACCACCATCATCGTCAATATTGTGATCATCAACTGATGGTCGCGATACGAGCCATCTTTAACTTCCTCGATTGAGTCAAATCGGTTAAGTACTCGATTTGGATTCTCAGCCAGCAGTGCGGCGGTGATCGCGGCTTGCAACTCAATGTGATGCTCAGGTTTAGCGCGTACCATGTATGAACTGCCGCCATAATCCACATTTTGAATAATGCTGTACTCTAAATCAGCACTATCAATCCATGCGCCTTGAAACTTGTCAACCACGCCAATGACCGTAATTTGGGTATCTTCGCCCTCATAGAGCACTTTACCTAGTGACGATTCATCAGGCCAAACCTGCTTGGCAAACGCTTTAGATATTATTGCCAACTTACCACTACTATTAAGGCTATCTTTAATTTCATGGGGGTAGAAATTGCGCCCCTCAATCAACTTAAGACCTAAAGTGTCAATGGTATGTTCTGTCCCTAAATACATGGCAAATTGCGGTGTATTTTTATCAATATCGGGGTCGGGCCCCAAATTTAAGGCGCTAGACCAGCCACTGCCGCTCAAAGGCAACATGTTGCTTGAGGTCGCCTCAATCACATTAGGTAACCCCCGTAAAATTTGCTGATCAATTTTGTTTTGCGCGGTTCTATCAATCGAGGGATCGAAGTTGTATATTCTAAAGGTTAACACTTCTGATTCTTTAACCCCAGAATCACGCTGCATCAGGGCTAGACGTTCCTGAATAATAAAACTTGCGTTCGCCACAATGGCCACCGATAAAATAATCTGGATAAGCAGCAAAATTGGGCCGCTTTTACTGCGCAATAAACTGCTAATAATAGGTTTGATATGCAACATAATAAATCCCTTACTGGCTTTTTAGATAAACACTAGGCTTAGTACGACACACGATCCAGGCCGGATATAAACCAGCCAGTAACGCTGTACCAACCGCAATACTTGGCGTGATCACCCACATACTGGCAGACAGATGCGTTAAGCCTTCAGCCACCTCAAACTTAGCCGACAACCCATAAAGCGCCACCCATGCCCACGCTAGACCCAACACACCGCCGAATAAGCCAATCATGCCAACTTCAACCATATACTGAGCAAATATTTGCGCGCGGCTAGCACCGATTGCACGGCGTACTCCCACTTCTGGCGCTCGCTTAAGGAACTTAGTCAGCATCAAACCTAAAATATTGACTAAACAAACACTTAAAAATAGCACGCTCAAACCGACTAAGATTTTATTATCCTCCGGCACCACCTTGTTGTACTCAAGCCAAGTGGCCACATCGGATAGTTTCACAGAGTCAACAGCGGATTTATTGTCGCCAAAACGGCCCAATGCCTTCTGCTCATCAACATAACTGCTCAACCATGCGCGGTAACTGGCAGCCGTATCTGCATCTGGTAAATCCACCCAATACAGCAACCAGACTTTTTCAGAGTTCAAGCGGTCACTATAAGTATTCATCGTCTCAAATTTCCAGCCAGACATGTTACCCCACACATCAAACTCTTCGATAGGGGTCAGCGAAAATGGCACAAAGATTTGCTCTGAATCATCAAAGGCACCATTGGTCGGATCATAATATTTTGGCGAAGGACTCCATGTTTTAATCACCCCAATCACTTGATAAGGTTTGCGATTAAGATACATGGTTTTACCAACACTGTTTCCGCCACCAAACAGCTTTTGATTGATCGTCTCATTAATCACCACTTGATATGCAGGATCAGTGTCGACGGATTTATCCCACACATTGCCGTATAAAAAAGACACATCAAACATCTTAAAAAAATCACTGTCGGTCACACGAACGCCCTCCAGAATCGGCACAAAATTCACATCGTCAGTTTGCACTGCCATCCCAGTACGAAACATCGCCGCTTGGCGCTTTGGAATTGTGTTGTGGCGGAGATTCATCACATCTTGATAGGTAACAAGCGAATGAAATTCATCCCAAGAATCCGGTCCTTGGCTCCAAAGCTGTACAGCATTCAGTTCCGCAGAGCGTTCACCCGCGGGGTTAAACGACATCATCTGATAAACGTTTAAAGTCGTGATAGTGGTGCCAATACCTATTGAAATGGCCAATACCATCAATAAAGACAACATCGGTGTTTTACGTATGCTGCGCCAGGCTAAATCGCAATAATAAAAAAACATAATATTCCCCTTATGCGGTTAGCGAGTGCCGGTGGCGGCTTGTTGATACATAGAAAAGTCACATACTTGACCATCGACAATTTGGATATTACGCTGAGCACGGCGGGCTAATTCAGGGTCGTGAGTCACCATAATGATGGTGGTGCCTTGTTGATTAATATTTTCAAGTAATTCCATCACTTGGCGCGCCATTAGACTGTCTAAGTTACCAGTTGGTTCGTCGGCTAATAAAAACCGTGGTTCGCCTGCCAATGCACGCGCAATGGCAACACGTTGCTGTTGTCCGCCAGACAATTGCGTCGGTAAATGCTTCATCCGCGCACCAAGGCCGACTTGTTCTAATGCTGATTCGACTCGGCGCTTACGCTCGCTGGCATTCATGCCCCGATAACGCAATGGCACTTCAACGTTTTCGGCCAAATTAAGGTCGGGAATAAGATTGAATCCCTGAAAGATAAAGCCAATTTTTTCATTTCGGACTTTAGCGCTTTTGTTGTCACTTAAATTCGACACATTAACGCCATCAAGGCTGAACTCACCAGAGGTAAAGCCTTCGAGCAACCCCGCAATATTTAAAAAGGTGGTTTTACCTGAACCAGACGGCCCTGTAACCGCGACAAACTCGCCTTCATTCACTTCAAGGTTAAAGTCACGCAGTGCATGGGTTTCAACTAAGTCGGTTTTAAATACTTTACTGATATTTTTCATGGATAACATAATAGTTTCCTTGGTTAATTCGGTTGTCGCATTTCAGCGCGCAAGGCAATGATGCGAATATAATTAATCTGAATTCTGTTGGTGTTGTTATAATTTACTTACCGCTGCTGTAACCATTGTTCGAATACCATTAGCACTAAGGCTGCAGCTTAATGCTGGCGATTGAGCTGATATCAATATGCAAATTAACGCTTGGATTGGTATCCTGTAGCCGAGTTGAAACTTGGCTGCCTATATCAATTAACTGTAAACTGACCGATAACCAATCTGTATTATTATCAATACGATAACTAGCAGCTATCGCGAGTAAAAATAAGGCTGCAAGTGCCATAAACTGTTTGCGTTGAATGAAAGTCATACAATGTCCTTACTCAGTTAACTGTTTGGTTATTTGCTTGTTTATTGATTTAGCTATCAACTTAGTTATCGAATTTGAACTGTCGGGTCATTTTTAAAGATTTCGGTACCAGATATCACCCATACATCGCCTTCTTCACCGCCTTCGATAACTTCAACCTGACTCATACTGCGCGCGCCCAATTTAACGGCTTTCTTATGAGCGACAGCATCATTCACTTGATACGCTACTTCGCCGCCCATATTGAGAAAATCACCGCGTTTCACTATCAATACATTGGGTCTGTTTTCCAATAATACTCGAGCAGACAACCGCTGATTTTGGCGTAATGATAAGGTATTACTGTCAGCAAAACGGACTCTGGCGGTTACTTCACGATTACGGACTTCAGGTGAAATTGACGACAATTGGCCAACCACGTTAACGTTGCCAAAACTCAGCTCGACATCCATCCCTAAACCCAACTCATCAGCATAAGACTCTGGCACGGCCAATTCAGCTTCAAAGGCACTTAAATCGACCACTGTTAATATTGGCTGACTGGCGGCAATACGGGCTTTTTGCTCCACTAACCAATTACCAATAATGCCGCTAACCGGCGCGATAATGCTCAACGCATTGGCTTGACGGGTTAACTCTCTCACCACTAAATCTTGGCGTTGTACCTCAAGAGTGCGATTTTTAATTTCAAAACTCAGGGTGTCGCGCATTAACTCAACTTCTTGCTGGGCATGCTTATGCAGTAATTTGGCTTTGTGTAAATCATCTTTGCTTTTCTCAAAATCAATTTTGCTAATCAAGCTCGACTTAATCAATTGATCACCACGACGACTTTCACGATCAGCGGCTTCTAAATCCACTTTCGCCATGTCTAAAATTTGGCTAACTTTAAGTTGCTCACGGCGGGCATCTAACTTGGCACGCTCTAAACTGCCCTGCAGGCCTTCAAGCATTGACAGCTGCTGTTTCAACTCACTTTGTAAGCGTGGACTTTCTATTTTTGCCACCACTTGCCCAAGCTCAACTTCATCACCTGGCTGACTTAATAGCGTCACCACACCTTCTTCTGTGCTATATAAAATCGGCGCATTGGCCGCCACAATTTTACCGGTAGTGGCAATATCTCGAACCAAAGTGCCACGGGTTAAGGTTGCCAAACGTAAATCTGCACCATCAACCGAACGTTGATTACTGTCATGACTTAAACTCGCCCACACCAATGCGCTCATCAATATGGCAGCGCAACCTATCATCAAGGGTAAGCGCAATTTACGACCTAACTTAGGCGCTATAACGGTATCTTGGCTACTTGTGTCTTTAATCATCTCAGGTCCTTAGGTAACGCGCTGACCGCAACCACCTCTTCACATTTATACCAAGGTAAAGCACAAGCCATGCCAATAGTTATTTATTGTTATTTTTCATAATGATAGTAATTTAAAGCGATAACCGAACACCCTAAAAGTGTCCGCGGACAGCATTGAAAACTGTCCGGTTATTGAGAAAGTGTCCGAGCGGACACTTATGATTTTGTACTTATGTACTTTATGTACTTTATGGCCTGCGGCCACTAACGCTTAAGATCGCAAGGTTCCACCCTGCACGGGCCAAAAGGGGATCAACAGCAATCCCCTCTTGGATCACCCCTGCCGTTCCGGCAACATTTTCGCTATTTAACCAAACAACAGCAGCGAAAAAATTGCGACGGAAATTGAGCCAGCTTTAAACCGTATTTGTAGCCGTCTTCGGCCTTATTCGAAAATGCTAACGCTTCCGATGGGGCGTCCCTTCCCCTCGTAAGCTAGCTGGCCGTCCATGGCCAGCTCACGTCATTTTCTTCAACGACCTCAAGTTCAGAGTTGAATTTAGGCATTTAAAAGCTAAGAACAACTCGTTTTTGGACAGAAATAAACTAGAGCTTTAAATCTAAGTTATGAGATTTTGATTAGTGAAAGTATCTTAAGTTATTCTAAGGGCCTAATTAGCTCCGGCCCCCTTGATCTTTTATTGTGAACATTTAGAAAAACGACGACGGCATTTCTCGAAAAATCGTCAGCACTTTCAAGCTAATTAATAATGGCTGGCTGGATTCATAACAGCAATAACATGAGAATATTTGATGAATCTAAAAAATACTGCTATGAGACAACACTATGTTCCAAGACTTTTATTAAAAAGATTTACAGATATTAAAGATAAGTTATGGGTGTTTGATAAATGGGAAAAAAATATTTTTGAGTCTTCAATTAATGGTATAGCAGCAGAGAATTATTACTACAATTATAACGTGTCAGGAGTTAAACGCACTTTAGAGAATGTGCTAACTGGATATGAAACCAAAGCGTCTAAAATTATTGATAGTATTGTGAGGGTGTAACAGATTCTGTGTAACTGCAATTTAGTTAATATACTTCACAATTCTGTCCTCGAATTCAATAATAAATCGATTCATCGCAGTACGCCAGTTTCGAATGGGCATGGTCCATTTTTTACT
>NZ_JBSQBN010000146.1:0-10098 GCF_053850585.1 Shewanella sp. A22 | reverse complement strand
TCCATGGCGGTCAGATGCTGGAGGTAGAGTAACGCAGGAGCTTGTTACCGAGGATCACTATTCGCTTCAATCATCTGCCTTGCCTACAGCACTTTGAACTCCCGCTGAAAGATCACATATTTAATTGGATTGGTATTAACTCCAGCGATAAAGAAGATCTTTCAAACAAGCTTGAAGGCTCTTCTTATCAGGAATGGCATCGATTGGAAAATGGCTGAGGTTACATTTTAATCCCAATACTAAAATTAAAATGTAGCCTCAATACTAAAAATCCTACGTAATTGTTGCACTTGGCGTCGACTAACATCGACTTCTTGACCGTTATTCATGTGCACAAGTAAGCTACCGGCCGTCATTCCTTCCTCTATTTTACTCATTTGATCTATACGTAAAATATCGCTGCGACTGGCTTTGAAAAATAAGTTGGCATCCAAGCGCTTCTCTACTTTTGATAAAGAGATATGCAAGTAAGATTTTCCTGCCTCAGAATAGACAGCCACGTGATTGCCTATTGATTCGAAACGCGTAATTTCCTGTATACGCACAATCTTATAATCGCCCCCAAATTTGAGCAGTAAACCGTGATGATCGGGTAAGTATTGATTGTGAATCAGTTCATCATCGCTGCGGCTTTCTTTCACTAAGCGCGCTTTATTAATCACCGCTTCCAACCTATCTTGCATAATAGGCTTCACAATATAGTCAAAAGCATTCAATGCAAATGCATCTACAGCGTGCTCACTAAAAGCAGTACAAAAGACGATATGACATTCTTTTTCTTGTACTTGTTTAGCAAACTCAAGCCCATCCATCTCTGGCATTTGAATATCTACAAAAACAATATCTACATTGATATCAGACAGCATCTCAATCGCTTGAAGTCCATCTTCTGCCTCTGCAACGATTTCGACATCAGCAAATTTCCCCAGCAGCCTTGTGAGCTCTATACGAGCTAAATATTCATCATCAACGATTAGCACTTTTAACATAAGGTAACTCCATTGAAACCAAAAATTGGTCTTGATCCAGTCCATTGAAAAACTGATATTTATTAGCAAACATCAGCTCAAGTCGTTTCTTAACGTTATGTATTCCCACCTTTGTACTCGGAAGGACTTTTTGCGCAAATACGCTATTGGTAATGGTTAAACGCCAATAGTCATCATTCAAGACTTCTGATTCAACATGAATAAACCCTGGCTTCCGGCTTGTCGATATACCATGTTTAATGGCATTTTCTGCTAACGTTAACAAGGTTAACGTTGGAATTTTCTGGTTAAGTGTGGCTTCTGCCAACTGAACGGTTAACTGCAACTTTTTATCAAAACGCACTTTCTCAATCGCTAAATACTTATCAGTGATTAACCAATCTTGTTCTAACGTGGACTTGATTTTCATTTGCGATTGCATTTGATTACGAAGCAAATCAGATAACAATGTCACCACTTCAGCAGCCTTTTCTTGATCTGCAAAAATAAGTGCACGAATACTATTTAGTGTATTAAATAAAAAATGTGGGCTGAGTTGATTGGTGAGTTGTTGAATTTGACTTTCATTGACTTCAAGTTGGAGTTCTTTCTTATTTTTATGAAATTGCCAAACGAGATAAGCAACACACCATAAAAATAATGTCGCGAATGATTCCAATATGCCAATAACAAATATGGCTAAAGTCGTGACTTCGCCACCAAGCTTACCTTCCTGTGTCATCACTTGAATTTGACTAATATCAGTGCTTTGTAAAAAGCTTAATTTCCCCAAACCGTACGACAACAAAAAGTAAATAAATGAAACAAAAAAAATATACGCTAAACCTAGAAAGGTTACCCTAATATCCATACTGGCCCCTAACATATTCATACGTAAATAAGGGCGTAATAGGCAATGGCAAATAAAAACCAGCAGGCTTGCTTCTAGAAAAGAGCGTAAAATAATATCGCTATAATGATGCTGTGGCATTTCCACCAGCGACAACATCACCGACCAAGTTAATACAAAGTGCAACCAGAACATTATCATCATGGCTGCACGGTAACTTTTACTTGTATTACGACTATGTTGATAAAACTGTGTTAACAATTGAGATCCTTCTATTCATACCGTAATGCATCTATAGGGTCCAATTTAGATGCTTTTATCGCTGGGGCAATACCAAATACTATACCAATAACTCCACTAAATCCAAGAGCTAACCAAATTGCCCACAAAGGAATAGCCAGAGATCCAACTACGGGCATAAACATGAAGATGACACCCGCGAGTAAATAACCTAGCACGATTCCAGCCACACCACCAAATAAAGACAACACACTAGCTTCAATTAAAAATTGAGTTAAAATGATACGAGAAGTTGCTCCCAAAGATTTAGCAATGCCAATCTCTTTCGTTCTTTCTGTCACTGACACTAGCATAATATTCATAATACCAATCCCCCCGACAATTAAACTAATGCCTACAACTCCTGCTGCAACAAAAGTAATTGAATTGGTAATATCACTGAATTGTTGGCGCGTTTTTTCTGCTGTTTCAAATTCAAAAAAATCCGCTTCATTTGCTTCTATCTTATGTTTATTTCTTAAAATTTGACTAACTGAGTGTTTAATTGATGCTAAATCCACACCCGCTTCTGGCCTAAAAACGATATCAATATTGTTGGTACTATCAGTGCCATTTAACGAGCGAATTGTACTCAATGGTGCAATGACATAGTTGTCTTGATCAAAACCAAATAAACTACCACGAGTTTCAGCTAATCCAATAACTTTGAACCACTCGTTTCCGAGTAAAATAAATTCACCCACAGGTTGAGCTGGCAACGTTAATTTTTTTAATACTGAGCTACCTAAAAAAACGACACGACGTCTTTTTAAGTCATCATCATGGGAAAGAAACCGGCCAATTTCAGGGAACACATTAACCACTTTCTGGTAATCACTCTCAGTTCCGATCACTTGAGTATGCAAGCTTTTTTGGCCATATCTGACCTCCGAGCCAAAACTAAAGGCTCGCATTTTAGCGGCAATATCTTTAATCCCCTGCGCTTTACTCTTGATAGACAAATAATCGTCGTAACTAAGTTGATTGGCAATTCCAAGCATTTCAAGTTCGGTATCTGTTTGCGCTTTTATCGTCACCATGTCACTACCAAGATCTTTTAATTGATTGCCTACACCTTGACTCAAGCCTTCAGTAATCGACACCACAGTAATAATCGATCCCACTCCAATGATAATACCTAACGTAGTCAGCGCGCTTCTGAAACCATTAGCCCAAATTGACTGAATTGCGGCAATTGTACCTTCATAAAGATGATGAAATAAATTGTTCAACATGTGGCCTCCAGTCTAACTGATGGGGTAGAAATATCTGATACGATTTGGCCATCCACTAATCGAATTTCACGCTGACAATGATTAGCAATATCTTGCTCATGAGTCACCAATACGATAGTTTGCCCCTGTTGATGGAGCTCATCAAATAGCGCCATTATTTCACGGGTTGTTTTACTGTCTAAGTTCCCCGTAGGCTCATCTCCCAGTAATATTTTAGGTTCTGTAACTAAAGCACGGGCAATCGCCACGCGTTGGCGTTGTCCACCAGATAATTGATTGGGTAACACATCACGCTTGTCTGCAAGGCCCACTTTTTCCAACGCATTTAACGCGCGCTGCTGGCGAGAGCAAGATGACATAATGCGGTATTTCAATGGGTGCATAACATTCTGAAGAATGCTTTGACGGGGCAATAAATTAAAACTCTGAAAGATAAAACCTATTGAATGGTTTCTTACATACGCCAGTTCTGATTCATTGTAACCGGCAACATCTTCGCCATTAAGCATATAGCGTCCTTCAGAGGGTGTTGATAAACAACCTAGAATATTCATCAGTGTCGACTTACCAGAACCAGAAGGCCCCGTTATGGCGACAAAATCATTCTGCTCAATAGACACATTACAAGAATGCAAAGCTTGATAGACTTCACCCGCCAATGGATAGTTTTTGGTAATGCCATTTAATTGTATAACTGAATTAGATTGCAGCATGATAACTTTCCTTATGCTGCACTTCTCGGCCTTCTTGCAAGTTGCTCATTAGACGACTTGGCCCCGTAATAACTACGTCATTTTGCGCCACGCCCGATAATACAACTTGTTCTGTATCGGTAGACATACCTAACTGAACCGACTTTTTAATGGCTCTGTTAGCTTCTACAACCCAAACAAAATACCCTTGCTTGTCACGATTAATCGCCGCGACGGGTACCGTCAATTCACGTTCGGATCGGGCTAATAAAATCTCTGCTCGACAGCTCATGCCAGGGTAAACCACTTGTTCAGCTTCTAGTGCGACTTCTACCTTGTAATAAAGGCCTTTGTTCATGCCATCATTCCTGGCTGAAGTACTGATTGAGTCAATCTTACCTAGCACTGCTTCGCGAGGTGTTGCCGCCAAAAACACTTCAACTTCTTGCCCTATTGCAATATTAGCAACATCGGCCTCATCGACTCTTATTTGAGCAACATAAGATTGTGCATCTGCTAGTGTCATCAGCGGGCTACCAACTATATTTGTCGTACCAGCTATAACTGTCTCACCCACTTTAATATCTACTGTTGAAATCAGACCGTCTATTGCTGCAACAAAACGAGTTTTATCTAAACGATTCTGACTTTGCACCATTGTTGCTTTGTATTGCTCAAGGCCCTGCTGAGCGGCTAACACATCAATTTGGGCAATTCTTAACTTGCTTTGTAATTGTGCCGAACTATCTTTATCCATCAATCCCTTTGCCACTAAGTCAATATGCTGCTTTGCCCGACGCGCAGTTTCCGATTCAATCTCTTTGAGCCGCTTAATTTCAATTAATTGGATCTCTACAGCAGCCTTAGCTTTGCGTACATCAGCTAAAAAACTCTTTGGATCTAGCTCAATTAACACGTCACCTTTTTTAACCAGCTGTCCCTCTCTCACGTGCACATGTTGAACAATGCCGGTCAATTCTGAGCGAATCTGAATTTCACGGGAAAACTGCAAGTTACCGGAAGCTAAAATAGTGTCGTTGATACGGTTCTTACTCACACTCTGGGTATCAACTTGCACACCAACATCACGTGACTTACTTTTACTCCACACAAGTAAACTAGAAAACCCAATTAACATGCATAATAAAATGATGCCCTTTTTCATGTAAAACTCCTTTTTACCTGTTAAAGCATGGTAAACCACACACCATAAAATATAAGATAAGGTGCAGATGAAATGGCAATAGACTTAAATAAACTCATAGAAAAACAATTAGATAACCCAAGAGAACATATTGCAATTGACCAAATAGAGAATAAATTCATTGATGAATACAGCGCAACGCCACTACCATTAGCATGATGGGTAAACAACTGCTCCACGGAGGCATAATCTATCAACCCTAAAGGCAAATCCCCCGTAGAAGAGCTTGCAAACAACATCATGAAACCGATGTAGTTCACTATCCAAGGCAACTGACACCATGATGCAAAATAGAACCAATTTTTCACACTAAAGCTTTTCATTTTAGTACTTGAGAATTTAGCTACAGCAGCAAAAAATAGGCTTAACCCAATCACCACAAATAAATGACCTATGGCCGTCATACCTGCCACAAACACCCAGGTATACTGTAAAGTCATACTCATACTTTCTCTAACAACGTCTAACTCCTGAGCGCTCAAATCACTCACTTTAGCCAATTGCTGGTTGAGTAAGAACTCCTCTGTCATACCACCAAAAAACCAATAATGACTAACAAATACCAATATCATAAGCGTAAGTAGCACAATGCCACTCTGCTTTTGATTATTATCAAACTTTTCAAATAACGAACTTGGCGCAACAAATGCGTCGAGTACCGTACTGACTACCGCAGCCATAATGGCCCCCTCATGATTGAATTTACTTATAAATAAAATATCAGATAGGGAAAAACAGACTGGGGAAAAATGACAAACGGTTAAACTAAGTGATTTTCGGTAGTGGAGAGAGTTAGCTTTTAGCGAGAGAGCGATACAAATAGTGGGGATTGAGGCGTTTTGTAGGGAGTAGAGCAAGACAGCTGCAAGTGATAAACAAGACCACCAACAGCTATCTAGTGCATTTATTCATTAAAACTTAACCTTTTCTCGGCCTGAAATTGCCCAAGCTAAAATACCAAACCATACAATCCAAGAAATACCAGCAGGAACATTAGCCGCCATGATTTTACCTTTGTGCTCTCGATTCAATAAAATCGCCAAGATTGAAGGTAAAAAATACACGACGAAAATCAGGGGGACTAAAAATACAATTTGACTACCACTTAATCCTAAATTTGATAAAAACATAATTATTTCCTCTTTTAAATTAAATATTAAGCTAATGCTAACGTTGATAAATAGTTACGGCTCAATTGTGACACCAATTTTGAATTGGAATTAATACCTAACTCCTCAATTATTTGTGACTTTTTGTTTGCTTCCTTCTCCACTGACGCTAATGCTTTAACCGCTTTAAATCGATCTTCTTCAATACAGCTAGTGTTTGCAAAACGCTCCATAAACTCACGACTATCGTCGTTACCCATTTCAGCAATAAGGTGTAATATTGGCTCCATAGACGAATTAGACGTCACTGTTGAGCGAGCTATCTTTGAACAACTTTCATCAAAAACATATTGTGGACGCAAATGTGCAAACATAGTTGTAGGCATAACATTGAGTGATACAGACAATTCATCTGCAGGTAATTGGTTATGTACATCTTTATAAGCACGATATAGCATCACCTCACCTTCGGTTAGGTTTTTGCGCTCAATAAATCTCAAGTCGACTTTCTCACCCGGATAGCCAATAACATCGTAATAATCATATTCGTAATAGTCACTTCCATATCCTGGGCCTGTGTAACCTGAAGTAAGAAAACTAAAATTATGATCATGAGGAACATTATAAAAAAATGACTTTTCACCTGATGTTTGCAATAAAGGATCGTTCTTGGCTAGCCAAATATTAGCTCTCATAAAAAAGTTAATACCTTTTTTGGCAGGTTTAAGCATGATAACTTGAGGCGTATATTTATTCGTTTGCTTCTGAATATCACAGTGTTTTTCTAATTCTGCCATTAAAATTTCAGGTAAAAATGTTTTATTGTTATTCAATTTCTTTAAAATTGGAGCAACAGTTTGAAAGCTTTCATCATCATCAGAGTCAAACTTACTTTCTATAAGTTGCTCATAACATTCATCAAGTGAAATAGATTCATCAATATGATTTAGATCGAATTTTAATGGCATGGTTATATTCCCTATAACAAATTGTATTTCAATCACTAGCGTTGTAGTGGGCTAATTGGTATGAATTGATAATAGCAACAGAGAAAAATAACAGCGCAAAAGGGTGACTAACGGTCAAACAAAAGGATTTTCGGCATTGATGACATGACCAGCCTATGTCAACTCGATATAAATCATTCGAAGACAATAATAAATATCAACAATTAACAAGTTAGTCATATTATTACTGGTATAACCAAAGTCGAAAAACAACTGTCTATTTGATTTCAATGAATGAGTTCATGTGAAGATTAACGATATCGGCAAGTGATATTATGAAGCGGAAATAAAACCAAAACAGCGACCTAAATTGGTCGCTGATTCATATCATTTTTAAGCATTAAATGATCAACTAGCACGTTTAAGCAGTTGGCTTTGTACTATTTCCCATGTTTGAGAAGCCGCTTGTTGAACTTCATGGTGTGGATCTGACTTAGCCATATTCTCTAATTCATCAATCACTTGTAGCGCATCCATCCCCAATAATTGTTGCATAGCGTACCAACGCATATAATGCTGTGGGTGATTTAAAAACTTTTTAATGGTTGGAATCGCTATTTGATAATCCATTGATTTTAACAATGAAATATGCAGCTGTACCCTAGAGTCCACCTCATCCGATGGGTTTTGAAACTTTAGCTGATAGTCATAGGCTGAGAACATTAAACTAATAGGCGACTTATTTCTTTTTAACTCCAATGAAATCACTACCGCATTACCTTGAGCCTCTTCAAACATGTAAGTTTCATTAGCTTTTTTATAAATGCAATCACCGTCAGAAACTCGAGTGTCACCAGCGTGTTCGCATTGCGCACTATTGAGGTTAGTCTTCTGTAGATCGTGCTGCCAATTAGATATACGCATATTGCCCGATTTAATAAAGAATGAGAGTGTTTCTCTTCCATAAAATGAAATACCACGATCTTTTAAGTTACGCTTACTGGTAGCTTTGTAGTTGGAAAGTAATTTTTGGTCAATAAAATCAATACTTAAATCAAAATCATCATTACTATCTAATACAATACGCTGAGCAAAAGCGGTTGAATGCCCCGCTATTGGGTAAATATAGAAATCATTACTAGATAAATGCTCCTCGCTTTCCTTCAAAATAGTATCAAGTACGGCATCATATTCATTCTTAATCACATCAGACATCCACTCGATCGAAACCGATGACGATTGAGAAAATAACGACTTAAGCTTTTTAACAAGCGTAAAATTTAAATTATTTTCTCTACTTTTCTCCATCGCCATTAACGTATCAGCCCAAGAAGAAGGATTGCTTAAAAAGCTTTCTATTTTGTGATTAAATTCCATGATGTTCTTCCTTGTTTTTATATTGAGGGGTAAGCTAACTTACTGACAGCGATAATAGTAAGCCAGCGACCCATTTCAGACTAAGCCTGTATTAATACCACCATAATACCGATACAAATTGGGCCACCAACCACTTGTAATTGTGAAGTACCCGCCATGCCAAATTGTGATTTAAGTTCTGCTGTGTTTGCAATTTTCATTGTTCGTTATCCTTATAAAATAATTAAAGAGTAATTAATACAACCATTACACCGATACAAATTGGACCGCCGACAACTTGTAACTGTGATGTACCCGCTACGCCAAATTGTGATTTAAGTTCTGCTGTATTTGCTATTTTCATTGTTCGTTATCCTTATAAAGTAATTAAAGAGTAATTAATACAACCATTACACCGATACAAATTGGGCCGCCGACAACTTGTAACTGTGATGTACCCGCTACGCCAAATTGTGACTTAAGTTCTACTGTATTTGCTATTTTCATTGTTCGTTATCCTTATAAAATAATTAAAGAGTAATTAATACAACCATTACGCCGATACAAATTGGGCCACCGACCACTTGTAACTGTGATGTCCCCGCTACGCCAAATTGTGATTTAAGTTCTGCTGTGTTTGCTATTTTCATTGTTCGTTATCCTTAAAAAGTAATTAAAGAGTAATTAAAGAGTAATTAATACAACCATTACGCCGATACAAATTGGACCACCGACCACTTGTAATTGTGATGTCCCCGCTACGCCAAATTGTGATTTAAGTTCTGCTGTGTTTGCTATTTTCATTGTTCGTTATCCTTATTAATAATTAAAGAGTAATTAATACAACAATTATTCCGAAACAAATTGGGCCGCCGACAACTTGTAACTGTGAAGCTCCCGCCATGCCAAATTGTGATTTAAGTTCTGCTGTGTTTATTATTTTCATTATTAACTATCCTTGTTGTAAATTAGTAAGCAAGCATGACCATAATAACGCCGACACAAATTGGACCACCAACGACTTGTAACTGTGAAGTACCTGCCATACCAAATTGTGTTTTAAGTTCTACTGTGTTTGCTATTTTCATTTCATATATTCCTTTTTAGATAATGATTTAAATAATAAATATTATGTAATGTTTATTTATTATCTTGTTAAGCGTTTGCTTGAGATAAATAATAGGCGGTAAAACGTAGTTTTTTTTACTCTTATGAAAAGCGGTCAAAAAAAATGATTAACGGTAATAAATCATTTTTTTTGATTTATTTTGTGAATGATTGAAGGAAACAAGCAAGATAAAAAGCAGAAAATCAGGGCTAGGATGCGCTAATAGTAATACCAATCTCATTAAATATCTGGTCAGTTCAGAGTCTCTCAGGTTTTTCAATTCAAGGCACATTGATGTAGAAATGGTTGTTGCCTTTTAAATCGATGTAACACAGAAGTGGAATACCTGA
>NZ_JBSQBN010000145.1:0-10243 GCF_053850585.1 Shewanella sp. A22 | reverse complement strand
CTTTGAAACCCGCCAGAATGGAGTCTCTCAGGTATTCCACTTCTGTGTTACATCGATTTAAAAGGCAACAACCATTTCTACATCAATGTGCCTTGAATTGAAAAACCTGAGAGACTCTGAACTGACCCGATATTTAATGGGATTGGTATTACACTGTCATACAACACAAAATAGATTTCCCAATAGACAAAGCAACTAGTAGAGGTTGCCTGTAGGATTACTATCATCAGCCTTAACATGATGTGATGTTGTCTCACGATATATTTGGATTCAAAAAAGATATCCATGGTCACAATAATGGCTTCTGAAAGACTTTTATCAGTTCGCTGGTTTATCAAAATGCTAACAAAGCTTAAACAAAACTGAACTCGAACCGCAACCGCTATCAGTTATATTGATAAAGCGCAACATTTTAAAACCAAATTTGCTGCGTGTGCTAGGTTTTAAGCTGCTTTACTGATCTAATTTTACAGTCAACTTGCTATACAACTCTCACTTTTGGCAAACAAAATCTCAACTTATTTGATACCAAGTGATGCAACCTCTTCACTATGTTAAAATCACCAAGGTAAATTGGTCTTACCAAAGCAATAAGGACATCACTGTAATACATCTCTTATAAAATATTGCAGTTGAGCAAAGTGATAAGAGCCATTAGAGGCTCGCTGGCATGCTACTCTCATGGTCGCCATCACTTCAATGGAACACACTCAAACTCCATCATTTGATGGATTAACCTGTTCTTTTCGGAGAATGAGCAAATTATGTCAGAAAATGTCAGCAACGCAGAAACACTAGAAGCTAGCTACAGCGAACTTCACCGCCCTGCAAGCGAGTTTGAAACTCGCGACGCCTATTTAGAAAATGAACTCAAAATAATGAAACCAAGGCGCTGGGGACTCAACCTTCCTGGACGTGATTTTCGCTTTGAATGGGAAGACTTAGTCCCAGCCATTGCCGGAACCATTGGTATTACGGTGATGTATTCAGCCGTAATGGCAGCTTGGGCCGCTGGATTAAGTGAAAAATGGGAACACGTTAATCTTGGTGCTGATTTTGCTATCCAGATAGTACGTGTAGAAATGCTAATACCTGCACTATTATTTTGCATCATTAGTTCTGGTTTCATCAATCCAAGAGCAAATCTTGGTGGCAATCATGGACCAATGATCCCTCTAATCGGTACCATCGCCCTTGCCGGAGCTCACCCTTTAGCCTTAGCCATCCTTATTGGTATATTTGGCTTAATTTTAAGTTATGTTAAAGGTGGCTCAAAACTGGTCAACCTCACCAGTAGTGGAGTCGCTGGCGGCTTATTGGTGTTCCTTGGATTTATGGGCGCAAAGAGCCAGATAAGCTCGTTATTTGATTGGGCTGGAGGCTTGCAAGCCAAGCATAGCTTAGACTATTCCCTCGGATACGTTGCGTTTGCGATACTACTAATTAACGTCATTATCTACGCTGCTTTGGCTAAATATGGCAAACGTTGGTTGGCCATTCCACTTTGCTCTATCGCCGCTATTGTATTGGCATTTGGCTTAGGTGCAGGTTTGGATTTACAATTTACCACAGCCCCTGGCATTCCCAACCTAAACCCTGTTTATTGGTGGGGTTCGACTGAACACGGCTGGCAGTTAGGCTTACCCAACACCGCTCACTTTATTGCGTCTTTACCGTTCGCCATCCTTGCCGTTGCCATGTGGTCTCCAGATTTTCTTGGCCACCGTATATTCCAAGAATTAAACTACCCAAAAGGTGCGGAAAAAGTACTGATGGACGTGGATGACACCATGACGACTTGTTCAGTAAGACAGATCGTTGGTACAGCGGTAGGTGGCGGTAATATCACCTCATCTTGGGGGACATATATGATCCCTGCTGCGATAGCCAAACGCCCTATTCCTGCGGGTGCTATTTTGCTGGGCAGTTTATGCATTATTGTGGCTGTCATTGGTTACCCAATGGATGTAACCGTATGGCGCCCTGTTATGTCAATTGCGCTATTAGTAGGGGTTTTCTTACCGTTACTTGAAGCAGGTTTACAAATGGTTAAAGACACGACGAGCAGTCAAGCTGCTGGCATCTGCATTTTTGCTTCTTTTGTGGCAAATCCAGTTTTAGCTTGGGCATTAACTATGTTGTTAGATAACAATGGGTTAATTGGTGATAAGGAACGACCTAAAACCTTATCTTTTGCTGACCGTATTGTGATACCAAGCTTAGCCTTTGTTATTTGTTTAGCAGCAATGTTGGCAGTAGGAATGATCCAAGGTATCCCTGCTCTGCTATAGTTAATCTGGAATGATTAACTGATTAAAAAGCGAAACTAACTTAGTTTCGCTTTTTTATTGCCTGACTCACAGCTAAGAAAAAAAGGATTTGTTAGCCAGTTAACACTTTTACCATTCTGTTAACGAAATCTGATTAGAACACCGATTTCTTGTGCTATTATTAACGCATGGATAAATGGTCTTACCAATTTAAACCATTAGCCGGTTACTACATCTGCAGCGTCATTAAGTGAGTAAGGCAAACAGATTGCCAAGAATGTCGCAGAAGCGGTAAACGACTCAGTCTAGCGAATATGCCTAGACAACAGAATGCAAATACTCAACGGATAACAATGCCAGTTTTACTTGCTATGGCATCCGTCGAAAATCAACCAGAGGGTTAAGTAAATGACAGATAAAACCGAACTATTTGCCAACGCGTGGGAAGGTTTCGTAGCAGGCGATTGGAAAACTGAAGTTAACGTGCGTGACTTTATCCAGAAAAACTACACGCCGTATGAGGGTGATGAGTCATTCTTAGCAGGCCCAACTGATGCTACTTTATCGCTATGGGATAAAGTGATGGAAGGCATCAAGTTAGAAAACCAAACTCATGCTCCAGTCGACTTCGACACAGATTTGGTATCCACTATCACGTCGCACGATGCTGGTTACATCAATAAAGATCTTGAAACTATTGTAGGTTTACAAACAGACGCACCATTAAAACGCGCCATGTTACCTAATGGTGGCATTCGTATGGTTGAGGGTTCTTGCAAAGCTTATGGCCGCGAACTGAACCCAGACGTACAATATACTTACTCAGAATTACGTAAAACTCATAACCAAGGCGTGTTTGATGTTTACACTCCTGAAATCATGGCTTGTCGCAAATCTGGTATTTTAACAGGTTTACCTGATGCTTACGGTCGTGGTCGTATTATTGGTGATTATCGCCGCATCGCGTTGTACGGTATTGACTATTTAATGCAAGACAAATTTAACCAATTTGCTTCATTACAAGCACAAATGGAAGCCGGTGACGATTTATCAAGCGTGATTCAATTACGTGAAGAAATTGCAGAACAACATCGTGCACTAGGTCAAATGAAAACCATGGCCGCAAAATACGGCTGTGATATTTCTGTACCAGCAAAAAATGCTAAAGAAGCTATCCAATGGACTTACTTTGGTTACCTTGCTGCGGTTAAAAGCCAAAATGGCGCGGCTATGTCATTGGGCCGTACTTCAACATTCCTTGATGTGTTCATTGAACGTGACTTAAAAAGTGGCTTGATTACTGAAGAACAAGCACAAGAAATGGTTGACCATTTTGTAATGAAACTTCGTATGGTGCGTTTCTTACGTACTCCAGAATACGATGAATTATTCTCTGGCGACCCGATTTGGGCTACAGAATCAATTGCCGGTATGGGTGTAGATGGTCGTACATTAGTGACCAAATCTAGCTTCCGTTTCTTACACACATTATACAACATGGGTGCAAGTCCAGAACCAAACATTACTGTATTGTGGTCAACAAAATTGCCGCAAGGCTTTAAGAGTTATTGTGCAAAAGTGTCGATTGACACTAGCTCAATTCAATACGAAAACGATGATCTAATGCGTCCTGATTTTGAGTCTGACGATTACGCTATCGCCTGCTGTGTTAGCCCAATGGTAGTTGGTAAACACATGCAGTTTTTCGGTGCTCGAGCAAACTTAGCCAAAACCATGCTTTATGCTATCAATGGCGGTGTTGACGAAAAACTGAAAAAACAAATTGCACCAAAAGCAGATGCTATTACCGCTGATGTATTGGAATTTGATGATGTGATGTCTCGCTTAGATGGCTTAATGGATTGGTTAGCAACACATTATGTTACAGCGTTAAACACAATTCACTTCATGCATGACAAATACTCTTACGAGTCTGCGTTGATGGCTCTTCATGATCGTGATGTACGTCGCACAATGGCATGTGGTATTGCAGGCTTATCAATTGCTGCTGACTCACTATCAGCCATTAAATATGCCAAAGTTAAGCCCATTCGCGACGAAGACGGTATTGCAGTTGATTTTGACATCGAAGGCGATTATCCAAAATTTGGTAACAACGACCCACGTGTAGATGACATTGCATGTGACTTAGTTGAACGTTTTATGGCTAAAATTCGCGATAAAAAAATGTACCGCAACGCCATTCCTACACAGTCAATCTTAACAATTACCTCTAACGTGGTTTATGGTAAGAAAACCGGTAATACTCCAGACGGTCGTCGTTCTGGTGCTCCATTTGCGCCAGGCGCAAACCCAATGCACGGTCGCGATGAAAATGGCGCCATTGCCTCACTAACATCTGTAGCTAAACTGCCTTTTGCCCACGCTCAAGATGGTATTTCTTATACTTTCTCAATTGTGCCAAATGCATTAGGTAAAGATGACACTGGCCGTCGTACTAATTTAGCATCACTGATGGATGGCTATTTTGTGAGTAAGCCAAGTCGTGAAGGTGGTCAGCACTTAAACGTAAACGTGATGAACCGTGAAATGCTTGAGGATGCTATTGTAAATCCAGATAAGTATCCACAGTTAACCATCCGTGTATCAGGTTATGCAGTACGCTTCAATGCACTGACACCAGAGCAACAGCAAGACGTTATCACTCGTACTTTCACTAAAGGTCTGTAGTCTCTGCTAAAATTGGCTGTATCGAAGAAGCAACATTCTCGATACAGCCTTTTTTTTGTCGACATTTAAGGAACAAACATGACGTTAGGTCGCATACATTCAGTGGAGTCATTCGGTACCGTAGATGGACCGGGAATCCGCTATATCGCGTTTATGCAAGGTTGCCTAATGCGCTGCCAATATTGTCATAACCGTGATACATGGGATCTTGACGGGGGCAAATTAATGTCAGTTGATGACATCATGAGCCAACTCGTTTCTTACCAACCGTTCTTAGATGCAAGCGGCGGCGGTATTACAGCTAGCGGTGGTGAAGCCATTTTACAAGCTCAATTTGTAAGCGAATTATTTGAAGCCTGTAAAAAACAAGGCATTCACACCTGTTTGGACACTAACGGCTTTGTCCGTAAGTACGAACCCGTGATTGATGAGTTGCTCGACAATACAGACTTAGTTTTACTTGATATTAAGCAAATGAATGATGCTAAACACATCGAGTTAACCAATGTCAGCAATCATCGGACATTACAATTTGCACAATATCTGACTAAACGAAATATCAAAACTTGGATCCGTTATGTTGTTGTTGCAGGGTTTACCGAAGATATTGCATCAGCCATTGCACTAGCAGACTTCATCAAGCAAATGGCAAATGTCGAAAAAGTTGAACTATTGCCTTATCACCCTTTAGGGGAACATAAATGGCAAGCTTTTGGTGAAACCTATACTTTGGCAGATGTTTCTCCACCAAGTACAGACACAATGCAGAAAATTCAACAGGTTTTTTTAGATAGAGGCATTAAAGCGACATTTTAATCATAATAACAATAAACAGATGTAAATTAGCGGCCGCTTATACAAAAGATGAATTACAATTTATCCCAATAACTACGGTCTAAACGCTCAAAGGCCAATTTTAAAATAGCCGCCATATCTGAATAGCAGGCTTTCGCGCCTAAAGGCTGACAATTGATACCCATCTCAGTCAATGTTGAACTGAGTTGATTGCCCCAATTGAATAACGATAGAGGCAGCGGATGGCGGGCTCGCCAACCTAGCCATAATAAGCCTTGTAGTGGCAGGCTAATAAAAAATAGCAACATAGTTAACGCTTGCGGCAAATGATCCCAACCAAAAACATATAGTTGGCTGGCCGTAACGATTAGTGCCAAAACAGGCATCGCGATAATGGCTAATTGAGTCGCTTTGACGACACGGTACTCTGGGAAATAGAACCCAAGTTGCCTAACCATTGGCCAAGTCTTCATATAACGTTGACCGTCGCCAAGTAGTTTAACCAGATTCATGTTCAATATAAGGCCCCCTTATCGGCTCGGACGTGAATTTAACATTACATAATACAGTGTCATGCTCAAAATGCACTGACCGATTTGCTTGTCACGGTAATTTTACTTGCCTGACGCAAATCACAGCAAGAACACCGATGTATGACGTTTATGAATAATCATAAACTTTCACAAAAATGGAATTTTACTATTTTATTTAGTTTCATTGACTTATAAGGCGTTAACATGTCCGACAAATTAGTACTCGTGCTCAACTGCGGTAGCTCATCATTAAAATTTGCCATCATTGATGCTCAATCAGGCGATGAACAAATTTCCGGTTTAGCTGAATGTTTTGGTTTAGAAGATTCTCGCATTAAATGGAAATTTAATGGCGGAAAACATGAAGCCAAATTAGGTGCCTTTACCGCACATCGTGAAGCCGTAGAATATATTGTTAATAATATATTAGCAGCCCAACCACAACTTGCAGCTCAAATTAAAGCTGTAGGACATCGTATTGTTCACGGTGGTGAAAAATTTACTCACTCAGTCATTATTACACCAGAAGTGATCCAAGGCATTGAAGATTGTGCATCATTAGCACCATTGCATAATCCAGCACATTTAATTGGTATACGAGCAGCAATAGCCTCTTTTCCTGATTTGCCACAAGTAGCAGTATTTGATACGGCATATCATCAAACAATGCCTGAAAAAGCCTATGTTTATGCGCTCCCTTACAAATTATATCGTGAACACAGTATTCGCCGTTATGGTATGCATGGCACTAGCCATTTCTTTGTGTGTCGCGAAGCAGCAAAAGTATTAGGCAAAGACATTAAAGATACGAATGTTATTTGTGCTCACTTAGGTAATGGCGCATCGGTAACGGCCATTAAAGGCGGTAAAAGTGTTGACACCTCTATGGGATTAACCCCATTAGAAGGTTTAGTTATGGGCACTCGTTGTGGTGATATAGACCCATCAATTATTTTCCATTTAGTCAAACAGCTTGGCTATACCCTCGATGAAGTGAATAACCTGTTGAATAAACAAAGTGGTTTACTGGGTATTTCTGAACTCACCAATGATTGCCGTGGAATTGAAGAAGGTTATCAAGATGGCCACAAAGGTGCCACGCTTGCATTAGACATTTTCTGTTACCGTTTAGCCAAATACATCGCCTCTTACACCGTACCATTAGGTCGCTTAGATGCCGTCATCTTTACTGGTGGCATTGGCGAAAACTCCGATCTTATACGAGAAAAAGTACTTAATTTACTGGAGATTTTTAACTTCAAAGTTGATGACAAGTTAAATAAAGCTGCTCGTTTTGGCAACGAAGGTATTATTACTCAAGAAGGTAGTCCTATTGCGATGGTCATACCAACGAATGAAGAATGGGTTATTGCTGAAGACTCTATCAAGCTGATTACAGCTAAATAAGTTTGTAACCTCGTTTAATAATCCGTTAATTTACATGAACAAAACGTACAAAAGAGGTCGTCATGTCTCGTAATATAATGCTTATTCCAATTGGTATTGGAGTTGGATTAACATCACTTAGCTTAGGTATGGTTCGTGCACTAGAACGTAAAGGCGTTAAAGTGCAATTTTTCAAACCTATTGCACAAATCCGTCACGGTGATACGGGTCCAGAACGTTCAACCACTATTTTAAGTACTTCACCAACGGTTAACCCGTTAGAGCCATTTACAATGGTTCACGCAGAGGCCTTAATTCGCGCAGAACAAATCGATGTATTAATGGAGCAAATTATTGCCCGAGCCGCTGAATGCGCCAGCAATACAGAAACCTTAGTCGTTGAAGGATTAGTACCAACACGTAATCATCCTTTTGCTGATGATATTAACTACGAAATTGCCAAAGCACTTGATGCTGATGTTATTTTCATCGCAACCCCTGGTGTTGATACGCCTAATGGGTTAATGAATCGATTAGAAATTGCCTATAACTCTTGGGGCGGACTGAAAAACAAACGCTTGATCGGTGCCATAATTAATAAAATTGGTGCTCCTGTCGATGATGAAGGTCGTACACGCCCTGACTTATCTGAAGTGTTTGATGACAAACAAATTAATGCCATAGACAGTTCTGACATGTTCCAATTGCCAGGCAAAAGCCCGCTGCGTATTTTAGGCAGTGTGCCATACAATTTAGAGTTAATTTCACCACGAGCTTCAGATTTGGCTAAGCATTTAAATGCCAAAATCATTAATGCAGGTGAAATGCATACTCGCCGGATGCGCCGAGTGACATTTTGTGCTCGTAGCTTGCCTAATATGGTCACTCACATTCGAACCAATTCATTACTGGTGACCTCTGGCGATCGCTCAGACGTAATTGTTTCAGCCTGTTTAGCCGCAATGAATGGCGTCAAAATTGGTGCTTTATTGCTTACTGGTGGCTATGAACCAGAACCAGAAATAATGAAACTGTGCGAACAAGCTTTTGAAACAGGTTTACCGGTATTTTTAATCGATTCGAATACATGGCAAACCTCGCTAAACATTCAACGCTTTGACCACGAAGTTCCTGTAGATGATGCGGTGCGCATTGAACGTGTACAAGAGTATGTTGCCAGTCATATTGACCAAACTTGGATTGAAAGTGTCACTCAGGATTCTCCTAGAGAACATCGCTTATCACCACCAGCATTCCGTTATAAGCTAACAGAACTGGCACGAGCAGCTCGTAAAACTATCGTACTGCCT
Organism: Shewanella sp. A22; assembly: GCF_053850585.1. NCBI lineage: Bacteria > Pseudomonadati > Pseudomonadota > Gammaproteobacteria > Alteromonadales > Shewanellaceae > Shewanella > Shewanella sp. A22. The sequence continues at coordinate 1,258 of NZ_JBSQBN010000145.1, read as the reverse complement.
GAAGGTGAAGAGCCAAGAACTGTTAAAGCTGCATCTATTTGTGCCGACCGCGGTATTGCTCGTTGTGTGTTAATTGGTAACCGTGAAGAAATCTTACGCGTCGCATCACAACAAGACGTGATTTTAGGTGAAGGCATTGAAATTATTGAGCCTGAAAACGTACGCGAAAAATATATTGAACCAATGCTCGAATTACGTCGCAGCAAAGGGTTAACTGAAGTCGTTGCACGTGAACAACTTGAAGACAATATGGTACTTGGTACCATGATGTTAGCTCAAGATGAAGTCGACGGTATTGTCTCTGGTGCAATTCATACCACTGCAAATACTATTCGACCACCATTGCAGCTAATTAAAACTGCGCCAGGTTCAAGTTTAGTGTCGTCAATTTTCTTCATGCTTATGCCTGATCAGGTCTTAGTATACGGTGATTGTGCGATTAACCCAGATCCTAACCCAGAACAACTTGCCGATATCGCGATTCAATCTGCTGAATCAGCAAAAGCCTTTGGAATAGAGCCTCGTGTTGCAATGATCAGCTATTCAACCGGTACTTCAGGCACGGGGTCGGATGTTGATAAAGTGCGTGAAGCAACTCGAATTGCCAAAGAGAAACGCCCAGACTTAATCATTGATGGTCCATTACAATACGATGCAGCAGTAATGCCAAACGTAGCGCTTTCTAAAGCACCTAACAGCCCTGTAGCAGGTAAAGCGACTGTCTTTGTATTCCCAGACTTAAACACGGGTAACACAACATACAAAGCGGTACAGCGAAGTGCAGATCTGATCAGTATAGGCCCTATGCTTCAAGGTATGCGTAAACCAGTTAACGATTTATCTCGTGGTGCATTAGTCGATGATATCGTCTACACCATTGCGTTAACAGCTATTCAAGCGGCACAAAACAGTGCGAAATAATATTCGAAATTTCGGTCTTCAATAGATCCTAATTCGTATAATTGACCACGAAAAAAGCACTGATTATTATCAGTGCTTTTTTTATATGCCTGTTGTCGGCTGATTTATATCAATCCTATTAAATATGTAATCTTTCAGCGGGAGTTCAAAGTGCTGTAGGCAAGGCAGATGATTGAAGCGAATAGTGATTCTCGGTAACAAGCTCCTGCGTTATACCAATTATGATTAAAATGTGATCTAATCAAAGTATCACCTCTTATTAATCTTTATGTATGACTTCTCTTACTGATAAAGAAATACTTAACCTCTCCAAACAAGAAAAAAATGCGAATAAAAA
>NZ_JBSQBN010000144.1:0-10294 GCF_053850585.1 Shewanella sp. A22 | reverse complement strand
AGAATGGAGTCTCTCAGGTATTCCACTTCTGTGTTACATCGATTTAAAAGGCAACAACCATTTCTACATCAATGTGCCTTGAATTGAAAAACCTGAGAGACTCTGAACTGACCAGATATTTAATGAGGTTGGTATTGCATCCGGTTAAAGTACAGCGGCTATCGATTTAGCCAAATAATCAACGTTTGCTTCACTAATACCGGCAATACTGATACGGCTCGAACCGACCATATAGACGCTATATTGCTGTTTCAATTCGGCAACTTGTTGTGGGTTAATACCTAGAAATGAAAACATACCTTTTTGACGGGCGATAAAACTAAAGTCACGGTCAACACCATTGGCGGCGAGTTGGTTAACTAACATTGAACGGTTACCGTTAATGCGATCGCGCATCACTTTAAGTTCATCCTGCCATTGTTGCTTAAGTGCTGGCGTGCCTAAAATAGTTTCAACAATTGCCGCGCCATGAGCCGGTGGCATTGAGTAAATACAGCGCACAACATACAACAATACTGATAGTGCAACATCCACAGTTGTACTGTCTTTAGCCACGATAGAGCAAGCGCCAATGCGTTCGCGGTATAAGCCAAAGTTTTTGGAACAAGAGCTGCACAAAATCATACTTTCAACGGCTGCAGCCATTTGGCGTACGCCATAAGCATCTTCGTCAACACCGTCGCCAAAACCTTGGTAGGCCATGTCAATAAGTGGTGTAAAGCCTTGTTTAACAGTTACGTTAACCACTTGGTCCCATTGTTCGGTAGTTAAGTCCATACCGCTTGGGTTATGACAACAAGCATGTAACAACACCACGTCATCTTTAGCAATGGTATTTAACGCTGCCAGCATTTGATCAAACTTAAGGCTTTTGCTGTCGTAGTCATAATACGGATAGGTTTTAACCGTAATGCCAGCGGCTTCAAATAGCCCTGTGTGATTTGCCCAAGTAGGGTCGCTCACCCACAACACTGAATTAGGATTACAACGTTTAATAAAGTCAGCAGCTACACGCAGGGCGCCGGTACCGCCAGGCGTAGACACTGTGCGCACGCGGTTGGCCAGCAAGGCTGTGTGGCTGGCACCAAAGGCTAATTCACTCATGAGTTGGTTAAACGATACAGAACCCGTCGGGCCGATGTAAACCTTGGTCGTTTCAGTGTCCAAACGGATTTTTTCAGCGGCTTTAACACAATCTAAAATAGGAGTATGGCCAACGGGGTCTTTATAAACACCGACACCCAAGTCAACTTTATTTGGGTGGATGTCTTCGCGATACTGAGTTAGCAGACCTAAAATAGGATCAGCGGGTAAGGCTTTTAGGGTATCAAACATGAATAGAACCTTATATTAGCTATTTGCACTAAGCATAACGCGCTTTAAACTAAGAGTTAAAGCCATAATTGACTGTGAACAAAATAAATTTGTAAATGAGATTTTTTCAATTGGAAAGTTAACTGAACGGACAAATAATACTGTTATATCGCTAAATTATCTGCTGTAATGGCCCTCCATTACATTGTTTGACTATAACGATAATGTGAAAGTGTAGATAAGCAAACGTTTACGGTGACAAATAAACGGTATAAGACGTTACATTATCGTTATAATCTTCCATGTGTCAGTGTGGTATCGTAGCGGTTAACACGCGATGATTACGATTACGTTGTAATGAATTTGTTCCACTTGATTTACGCTGTCTGGCAATAAATGAGTGATGTTTACCACCAAGATTAACTCGAACTTAATCCTTAGCAAAAAAGAAGAAAGCGAATGAAGCAACTGCGTCTTAATCCTATTAATTGCATCAACGGCGAAATTAATATTCCTGGATCTAAAAGTATTTCAAACCGTGTATTACTTTTAGCCACGCTTGCCAAAGGCAGCACCACACTCACAAACTTGTTAGATTCAGATGACATTCGCTATATGCTGGCATCGCTTAAACAACTGGGTATTAAATACACATTAAGTGATGATAAAACGGTATGTGTGGTCGAGGGCAATAATGGACCAATATCAACTATTGAGGCACAAAGCTTATTTTTGGGCAATGCTGGAACGGCAATGCGGCCGTTATGTGCAGCGTTAACATTAGGGCAAGGCGAGTTTACCTTAACCGGTGAACCGCGCATGGAAGAGCGGCCAATTGGCGATTTAGTTGATGCATTGCGTCAGCTCGGTGCAGATGTCAGTTACCTTAAAAATGATGGTTTTCCACCGTTAACGATAAATGCTACGGGGTTGAATGGAGGTGATGTTGAAATTGCAGGCGATTTATCTAGCCAGTTTTTGACGGCACTGCTAATGGTCGCGCCGCTGACTAAAGACAGCGTTAATATTAAAATTAAAGGTGAGTTAGTTTCAAAACCTTATATCGATATTACCATTGCACTGATGAAGCAATTCGGCGTTGAGGTGCTTAACCACCAATATCAACGTTTCGAAATTAAAGCCGGTCAGCACTATGTTTCACCGGGTAAAGTATTAGTTGAAGGTGACGCTTCATCAGCATCGTACTTTTTAGCCGCGGGTGCCATTAAAGGTGGTGAAGTTAAAGTTACTGGCGTGGGCCGCTTAAGTATTCAAGGCGATGTAAAATTTGCTGATGCATTAGCGAAAATGGGCGCAGAAATAGAGTGGGGTGATGATTACATTATTGCCAGAAAGTCTACATTAACAGCCATAGAAATGGACATGAATCATATTCCCGATGCTGCAATGACCATTGCAACAGCTGCTTTATTTGCAACAGGCACCACCAAACTGACTAACATCTACAACTGGCGCATTAAAGAAACAGACCGCTTAGCCGCAATGGCCACCGAGTTACGTAAAGTGGGCGCAATAGTTGAAGAAGGTCATGACTATATTACGATCACACCACCTGCAGAACTCAATACTGCAGCAATTGATACCTATAACGATCACCGTATGGCGATGTGTTTTTCAATGATGGCCTTTGCAGATTGCGGTATCACGATTAATGACCCAGACTGTACATCTAAAACATTTCCTGATTACTTTGCTCAATTTGCCCGGCTAGCAAAATAAACTTTATTACAAGAATATGTATCGTCCATTTGTGTAAACCTGTAGCGTAAATGGGCGATCTTGGTTTTAATAACCGAAAATTCATCAGTAATTAACATTTATTTGTTATACAATGCGCGCGCTTATTTTGATGAACCCTTTATCTTTTCAAGGAAGATAGATTATTTTCGGAGGAAATTATGTCAGAACGGTCTCCAGTGATCACAGTTGATGGCCCTAGCGGTGCAGGAAAAGGGACAATCTGCCAATTATTGGCACAGCATTTAGGCTGGCATTTATTAGACAGTGGTGCAATTTATCGTGTTTTAGCCTTAGCCGCTATTCATCATGATGTTGAGCTAGAAAACGAAGAAGCCTTAACGCTATTGGCTGCTCATCTTGATGTGCAGTTTTTGACGGGCACAGAAAATGATGCAATTAAAGTCATTTTAGAAGGCGAAGACGTGACGACAACCATCCGCACCCAAGAATGTTCAAATGCAGCGTCAAAAGTAGCCGCATTACCGCGGGTGCGAGAAGCCCTATTACGCCGTCAGCGGGCATTTAGCGCAGCGCCAGGTTTAGTTGCTGATGGTCGAGATATGGGTACCGTGGTTTTTTCAAAAGCACCGGTAAAAATATTTTTAACTGCGTCTGCGGAAGAACGGGCGCAAAGACGCTATAATCAGTTGCAGGACAAGGGCTTCGATGTTAAAATCGACCGCCTTTTAGCAGAAATTATTGAACGAGACGACCGTGACATCAATCGCGCCGCATCGCCGCTAGTGCCAGCTAAAGATGCACTTGTTATTGATACAAGCGGCATAGGTATTGAAGATGTATTAAAGCGTGTGCTTGAATATGTTGGACAAAAAATTACTGTAGCCTAGCCGATTCGCGGTTTGAGTGCGCAGTAGGTATTTGTGTTAAGGATGACACGGATAATATTACTAGACTCCACATCTAGGATGGATGGTGGTTTATTTAATGAAAGTAACCTAAAACATGACTGAATCTTTTGCTGATCTATTTGAACAATCCCTTCAAACCCTAGAGTTCCGTCCAGGTTCTATCGTACGTGGTACAGTAGTTGCCATCGAAAACGGTATGGTACTTGTAGACGCAGGTCTTAAGTCTGAAAGCCCAATCAACGCTGACGAATTCAAAAACGCACAAGGCGTTTTAGAAATTCAAGTTGGTGATGAAGTTGACGTAGCCCTTGACTCTGTTGAAGATGGCTTCGGTGAGACTCAATTGTCTCGCGAAAAAGCTAAGCGTCATGAAGCTTGGATCGTTCTAGAAAAAGCGTACGAAGATGCTGAAACTGTAATCGGTATCATCAATGGTAAAGTTAAAGGCGGTTTCACTGTTGAATTAAACGGTATCCGTGCCTTCTTACCAGGTTCTCTAGTTGATGTGCGCCCAGTTCGCGACACCGCTCACTTAGAGTACAAAGAATTAGAATTCAAAGTTATCAAGCTTGACCAGAAGCGCAACAACGTTGTTGTTTCTCGTCGTGCAGTTATCGAATCTGAAAGCAGTGCTGAACGTGATACTCTTCTTGAGAATCTACAAGAAGGCCAAGCTGTTAAAGGTATCGTTAAAAACCTTACTGACTACGGTGCATTCGTAGACTTAGGTGGTGTTGACGGTCTTTTACATATCACTGATATGGCTTGGAAACGTGTTAAGCACCCATCTGAAATCGTTAATGTTGGTGACGAAATCAACGTTAAAGTACTTAAGTATGACCGTGAGCGTACTCGCGTATCACTAGGTCTTAAGCAACTTGGCGAAGATCCATGGTTAGAAATCAGCAAGCGTTACCCAGAAAGCACTAAGCTTACTGGTCGCGTAACAAACTTAACTGACTACGGTTGCTTCGTCGAAATCGAAGAAGGCGTTGAAGGTTTAGTACACGTTTCTGAAATGGATTGGACTAACAAAAACATTCACCCATCTAAAGTTGTTAACTTAGGCGATGAAGTTGAAGTGTTAGTACTAGACATCGATGAAGAACGTCGTCGTATTTCTCTAGGCCTTAAACAGTGTAAAGTTAACCCATGGGATGACTTCGCAACTAAGTTTAACAAAGGCGACAAAGTATCTGGTAAGATCAAGTCAATCACTGACTTCGGTATCTTTATCGGTCTTGACGGTGGAATCGATGGTCTTGTTCACTTATCTGACATTTCTTGGAACGGTACTGGCGAAGATGCAGTGTCTGAATACAAGAAAGGCGACGAAATCCATGCAGTGGTTCTTTCAGTAGACCCAGAGCGTGAGCGCATCAGCTTAGGTGTTAAGCAAACTGAAGATGATCCATTCAACGCATACTTAGCAGACAAGAAGAAAGGCACCGTAGTTAACGGTACTGTTTCTGCTGTTGACGCAAAAGGTGTTACAGTTGAATTAGCAGAAACAGTTGAAGGTTACATTCGTGTTGCTGACATCTCTGCAGATCGTATCGAAGACGCATCTACTGTATACTCAGTTGGTGACGCAATCGAAGCTAAGTTCATGGGTGTAGATCGTAAGAACCGTTCTATCAGCTTATCTATCAAAGCGAAAGATGAAGCTGAACAGAAAGAAGCGATCGCTACTTTGAACAAGCAAGACGAAGTAGTAATGAGCAGCGCAATGGCTGAAGCTTTCAAAGCTGCTCGTAAGTAATCGAAAATCGTCTGTTGTATGGGGACCTTGTCCCCATTAGGCGACTGTGTTTGGCTTGATAATATGGGATAGCTAAGATGACAAAATCTGAACTTATCGAAAAACTCGCCACTAGGCAGTCGCAACTGTCGGCGAAAGAAGTGGAAAGTGCAATCAAAGAAATGTTGGAGCAAATGGCAACAACATTAGAAAGCGGTGATCGTATAGAAATCCGTGGTTTTGGTAGTTTTTCACTTCACTATCGTGCACCACGTATGGGCCGTAACCCAAAAACAGGAACCTCTGTTGATTTGGAAGGCAAATATGTACCGCACTTTAAGCCTGGTAAAGAACTGCGCGAACGTGTCGATGCTGTTAATCTTTGATTAACGCTTGAATAAAAAGCCTCCTTTTGGAGGCTTTTTTGTATCTAATGTAAGTCTCTGCTGGTCAGCTCAGTAAATTTCTTGGATAATCATTATATTGGTACGCCTACATGGAGAACAGCGTGAAATCATTTATTGTCATTGTATTAGTCGGATTGTTATTTGTTTTAGCATTATTATTTGGTGCTAAAAATGAACAAGTTGTGACGTTAAGTTATTTTATTGCCGAAGGGCAGTATCGATTGCCTGTAGTATTGGCCGTCGTTTTTTTTAGTGGCTTTATTATCAGCTGGGTATTTGCGAGTTATCACATCATTAAGCTAAAACTTGCATTGCGAAAAAGTAACAAAGCATTGAAAAAGCTCACCGCGGTTGATGCAACCAATGTTGCTGTAACGCCTAAGGATCAAACCGCCTAGTATGCTAGAAATCTTGTTCTTGTTATTGCCTATTGCTGCCGGCTATGGATGGTACATGGGACGACGCAGTATTCGTCATAGCGATAGCCAACAGAGTAAAAAATTAAGCCGGGATTATTTTACTGGGCTTAACTTTTTACTGTCGAACGAGTCAGATAAAGCTGTTGATCTATTTATCAGTATGCTTGATGTAGATGATGAAACCATCGATACCCATTTGTCTTTGGGATCGTTATTTCGCAAACGTGGTGAAGTAGACCGTTCCATCCGTATTCATCAAAATTTAATTGCTCGGCCTAATTTAACGAATGAACAACGCGACATCGCCATGATGGAGCTGGGTAAAGACTATATGGCCGCAGGTTTTTACGACCGTGCTGAAGAGATATTTGTTAATTTAGTTCGTCAAGAAGATCACAGCGAAGAAGCTGAAACTCAACTTATACTTATTTACCAAGTGACCAAAGAGTGGCAGAACGCCATTGATATTACAAAACGGTTATCTCGTAAACGCCAGCAAGCACTCAAGTGTACGACGGCACATTTTTATTGCCAATTAGCTGATGAAGCCGCTAAAGACAGCGACAAAATCAAGAAACTCCAACAAGCCATTAAACAAGATGCTCAATGCGGTCGTGCTTGGTTAACGTTAGCAAAAATTTACCTTGATGCTGGTCAGCTTGATTTATGTAAGCAAGCAATACACGAATTAAAAGACGCTGATATTGATTTATTTGCCGATGCGGTGTCAATTGCAAAGCAAGTGTATCGAGACACCCAAGACCCAAACGGCTTTCACGAACTGCTTGCTAAAGCGATTGCTGATGGCGCAGGGGCAAGTGTTGTAGTTGCATTAGCCGAACACAAAATAAGCCTCAATCAACACCAAAGTGCAGAAACAATGATGCTGGATAACCTCTATCGTCATCCGACAATGAAGGGCTTTCAGCACTTAATGAAATTGCATATTAAACAAGCTGAAGATGGACAAGCCAAACAAAGTTTGTCAATGCTCGAACAGCTGGTAGAACAGCAAATTAAATTTCGTCCTAGCTATCGCTGCACTGCCTGCGGTTTTCCGTCTCACGGTTTATATTGGCATTGTCCATCATGTAAACAATGGGGCAGTATAAAGCGTATTAAAGGGCTTGATGGTGAATAACGTCATCATCGCACTCACAACACTATAATAAATGTACTAACACAAGCTATTGCCGCTGGAGTTCTAATGACTGATAAATCAATCGTAGTTGCCCTTGACTATGACAATAAAAATGATGCATTAACCTTTATTGATAAACTAGATCCAGAGATGTGTCGTCTAAAAATCGGCAAAGAGATGTTTACTTTATTTGGACCAGAATTGGTTAACGATATCCACCGTCGTAATTTTGATTTATTTCTCGATTTAAAATTCCATGACATTCCTAATACGGTTGCCAAAGCCGTTGCTGCAGCTGCAGACTTAGGTGTATGGATGACAAATGTCCATGCAAGTGGTGGTTTCACCATGATGCAAGCCGCCAAAAAAGCGTTAGAACCGTTTGGTAAAGATGCGCCATTATTAATTGCTGTAACTGTGCTAACCTCAATGTCTGATGAAGACTTAGCCTTACTTGGTATTAATGTGCCCGCTTTTGAGCATGTATTGCGTCTAGCTAAGTTAACTCATCAAGCCGGTCTTGATGGTGTAGTGTGTTCTGCACAAGAGGCTAAGTTACTTAAATCATCATTTGGCAAAGACTTTATGTTAGTTACTCCGGGTATTCGGCCTGCAGGCAGTGATGCGGGCGATCAACATCGGGTTATGACACCTCCGCAAGCCATTGCAGCAGGGGCCGATTATTTGGTGATAGGGCGCCCAATCACCCAAGCTGCCGATCCATTAGCAGCGCTTAAAGCTATCAATCAATCATTACAGGTTTGATGTATTACCTGTAAAGATAATGCATCTAGATTAACCCGATCACACAGAATAAGGGATGACTATGTTTGATTACACAGGTAAAAATGTTGTCGTAGTGGGTGGCACTTCAGGTATTAATCTTCAAGTTGCCATTCAATTTGCTAAAGCAGGCGCCAATGTAGCCGTTGCGAGTCGCAATATTGATAAAGTTAACGCTGCGGTTGCATTGCTCACGCAGGCCAATCCAGATGGCAACCATGTAGGCGTTAGTTTTGATGTCCGTGACAATGAAGCCTTAACGGTTGGTTTTGAGCAAGTAGCGCAAGCTTACGGTCATATTGATGTACTTATCAGCGGCGCGGCGGGTAATTTTCCGGCAAGTGCAGCAAAATTGTCGAACAATGGCTTTAAATCAGTTATTGATATTGATTTAATTGGCAGCTTCCAAGTACTCAAGCAAGCCTATCCATTGTTAATAAGGCCTGGTGCCAGCATTATTCAAATTTCTGCACCACAAGCGTACATCGCGATGCCACTTCAAGTGCATGTGTGTGCCGCTAAAGCCGGCGTTGATATGTTAACTCGAACATTAGCACTAGAGTGGGGCGTTGAAGGTGTTAGAATTAACTCAATTGTACCTGGACCCATTGCCGATACTGAAGGTTTTAATCGATTAGCACCAAGCGATGAGCTACAACAAAAAGTGGCGAACAGTGTGCCGCTCAAGCGTAATGGCCAAGGTCAAGATATTGCCAATGCAGCCTTGTTTCTTGCATCGGACATGGCATCTTACATCACTGGAGTGGTGTTGCCGGTTGACGGTGGTTGGTCATTAGGTGGTGCCAGTATAGCAATGACAGAATTAGGCGAGATAGCCGCCAAGCACGGTTTATAAAAATCGATAAATTTAAAGGTAAATATCATGGCAAATGCATTACAAGATCAACTGCTTAAAGCGGGTCTAGCCAGTAAACAAAAAGTACGGGACGCAAAGACACAAAAGCGTCGTGACAAAAAAGCCAAAGTAGATGATGGCAGTTCAGCACTTAAGCAACAAATTGCCGAGCAAAAATTGGCTCAAGCCAAAAAAGACAAAGCCTTAAATGAACAACGTTTTGCACAAGCCTCTGAAAAAGGTCAAGTACGTGGTCTCATCACCGAGTTTTCTAAGTTTGCCATTTCGGTCGCCAAAGATGCAGAGCTTAAGTTTAACTACACATTAGAAAACAAGATATATTCCGTTTATATCACCGACAAAATTCAAGCAGATTTATTGAACGGCACATTAGGTATCGTCCGTTATGAAGATAAAACCTACATCGTGCCGCATAAGCTCGCAGAACGAGTTAAGCTACTTGTTCCGCAATGGTGTGGCTACTTGTGGGATAAAGAGGCGAAAGATTCTGTTGCACAAGTGAGCGATGCAGACGATCCATATGCTGATTACGCCATCCCAGATGACTTAATGTGGTAGTCGTTGCGTGCCATAAAAAACCTCTGTAAAAGAGGTTTTTTATGGCACAATTATCGATGACCGTTCACCTGTAATACCAATCCTATTAAATATGTGATCTTTCAGCGGGCGTTCAAAGTGCTGTAGGCTAGGCAGATGATTGAAGCGAATAGTGATTATCGGTAACAAGCTCCTGCGTTACTCTACCTCCAGTATCTGACCGCCATGGATGGTGGAAATGTGTTATTTTTTATGGAAAAAAATAGACCATGCCGTCGTATTTTGAAAGCATCTAACGAAGCATAAAGGACTTTGAAGCCCGCCAGAATGGAGTCTCTCAGGTATTCCACTTCTGTGTTACATCGATTTAAAAGGGAACAACCATTTCTACATCAATGTGCCTTGAATTGAAAAACCTGAGAGACTCTGAACTGACCAGATATTT
>NZ_JBSQBN010000143.1:0-10383 GCF_053850585.1 Shewanella sp. A22 | reverse complement strand
CGACTCAAGGCAAGATTGAATAATATCGGGTTCAAGGACATCAGCGAGAGATGAAAACTCAGTAAGGCGATTAATTGAAGTGCGAGCAAGGGCTTCAGAGAGTTCCATAAAAAAATCCGATAATAAAAATTATCGGATTTTCGCAGACTGAAAAGATCGGTCAACCGATCTGTTCAGTTTTTATAGCATTACCGCTTAACTGATCGGCATTACGCTAATGCGTCTTTTTTATTGTGCGATTAAAAGCCATGCTAACTTTTATGACTTTGGGTAATCGTCAAATTACCATCAACATGTAAGTCTCGCTGAGGGTATGCAATAGAAACATTGTTTTCATTGAATAATTCGTACATTCTAAAACGAATCTCACTGCGACGACGGCGAATATCGGTTTCAGACACAGCACTAACCCAAAATATTAAATCAAAAATTAATGCGTTATCGCCAAAATCCTCAAACAAAACTGTAGGTTTAGGTTGCGGTAAAATATCATCCCGCTCACCAATCACTTGATAAATTAAATCGCGCACTTTAACAACATCAGAGCCATAGGCAACACCAACGCGAATAAAGGTTCGGGCATTTTTATCAATTAAGGTCCAGTTAGTCACTGTATTCTCAAGTAACTGACTGTTAGGCACAAGCATGTGCACCCCGTCATTACGGCGTATCAAGGTTGAGCGAGTATTTATACTCTCAACAACGCCACGGGCTTCACCGACTTCTAAAAAGTCACCAATGCGAATTGGCCGCTCCCACATTAAAATCCAACCACTGATAAAATTATTAATAATATTCTGTGCACCAAACCCCACACCGATGGCTATAGCACCAGATACAAATGCAAAAGCGGTTAATGGAATATTTAACATTTCCATGCTAGTAAAAACCAATATCGCAATACTGATAATAAAATACATACGGGTAAACAAATGGATGGCATCTGCACCAACATTACGCCGTTTCAATGTACTCACAATCAATCGCCCTATACGGGTGATAATAAACCACGCCAAAAAGAGATATAAAGGCACTTGTAACAGCTGTAATAAGGTTATGTGATGATTATCGTAAGTGAACACAACAAACGATAATGCCGTTAATAACTCATTAAAATCCATATAAACCTCTCATTATTGTGTTCATCTCAAGGTGGTAATATATTCTAGTAGAATTCTTGTTCACCAGGAGGGCGGGTTTTGAGTAATTTTAAAAACCACATATATTGTTCTGGATAAGCGTTAATGACTTGTTCAACCGCTTTATTTAGCGCGATTGCTTCGTTCTCCTTGCCAATCATTTCATCAGGGTTAATTGCTGGCATCACGGTCATAATAAATTGCTTAGCATCTTGATCGTATCCTATTTTTACAGGCATAACTTGTGCATTCCCAGCTTGAGCTAAACGCCCTACAACAGGTAATGTCGCCTTAACCGTTCCCAGAAAAGGGGCAAATATACTATGATCAGGACCTAAGTCCTCATCCGGTAAATAGAAAAAGCTGTTGTCTTTTTTTAACTCTGCCAGCAAGGCTCTAATCCCCGCTTCACGCATGTATACGCGCCCGTTTTGGCTACTGCGCATTCGGTTACTAAACCAATTAAATAATCCATTTCGGTGTGCTTTGGCCATGGTTACAATAGGAATATCCATATTGACTCTTAGGCCTGCATATTCCATTGGCCATACATGGGGCATAATAAAAATAATCGGCTGCTTAGCATCCCTAGCGGCCTTAATATGTTCAAAGCCATTACATTGGATCCGCCGTTTTAGATGTGCATTTGAACGAATAAGCAACTCGGCCTGTGATAATAAAGTGATGACAAATAATTCAACATTTTTTTTGATTAGCTCATCAACCTCCGTTGATGACATATCTGGAAAACATTGGTTAATATTAATTCTGGCAATTCGTAATGGCTTTTTAGCCACTTTCATGACCCCACGAGCCAATAACCTCGCAATAGGATCACGTACACTGGCGGGCATTGCACCAAACAGAAATAGCACGCCCATGGCTAACCACGATCCCCAATAACGAGGATGTAATAATGATTTATTAAAACGAGTATCAAAATGTTTTGCTTGTCGTGCCAAGAGAAACTCCAAATAAACTAACCGTGACCCACGGAGAAAAATCATATTATACCGGACAAAACTAAATTATCGGTATTACCTATAGTCAATCACTCAGCTTAATCGTGATTAACCTGGCGGATAATATCACCTTGTGATTAGGCCAACTATATTATGCAAAAGGTAGAATAGATTCACTAAATTCAAAAACAAAAGAGCCACTCAATTAAGAGTGGCTCTTCGTAATACAGATCCAAACGGATTGGCGTATTAACTAGTGAACTATTTTTTACCCGAGTTAGCTGCTTCTACGCGTGATTTTAACTTCTGTCCAGGACGGAAAGTTACAACACGACGTGCAGAAATCGGAATATCTTCACCAGTTTTCGGGTTCCTTCCCGGTCTTTGATTCTTGTCCCTAAGGTCAAAGTTGCCAAAGCCAGATAACTTGACCTGCTCACCACTTTCGAGTGCTTCACGAATTTCTTCAAAAAAAGACTCGACCATCTCTTTAGCCACACGTTTGTTAATGCCTAATGTCTCAAAAAGATGTTCTGCCATTTCGGCTTTGGTAAGTGCCATACTTTAATCCCTCAACGATGCGTTGAACTCGGTCTTTAGAGCCGATACCACTAATTCCATTGTCTCAGTAATATCTTTATCTTCAAGTGTACGAGTAGTGTCTTGTAATGTAAGTGCGATGGCGAGGCTCTTTTTGCCAGCCTCAACACCTTTACCTTGGTATACATCGAACAAGTTTAAGCCAACCAACTGATTTTCGCCAACTTTTCTTATCAAATTCATAACATCAGTGGCAGAAACAGCTTCATCTACTACTAGCGCAATATCACGACGGTTAGCAGGAAACTTAGATACAGCTTGGGCTAGCGGCAAACGGGCGTGCAATAATGCATCCAGTTCTAACTCAAAAACAATTGTTTTACCATTGAGTCCAAACGGCTTTTCCAAACTAGGATGGATAGCACCGATGTAACCAATGACTCGATTATCTCTCAATATTTCAGCACATTGTCCTGGATGCAGCGCAGGATGTGTTGCCCCTTTAAAACTAAATTCAGAAGCGGCAACTGTCAAGCCGAGAATTGCTTCTAAATCACCTTTTAAATCAAAGAAGTCGACGGTTTTCGATTCCATTGACCAATGTTCTTCATTTTGAACACCTGAAATAACCGCGCCCAGCATGGCTTGTTGGCGAACACCAGAATCTGCTTGCGCATCAGGAACAAAGCGTAATCCAGTTTCAAATAATCGTACCCGATTTTGTTGACGGCTTTGGTTATAGCCAACAGCTGTTAATAAACCGGTAAACATAGACAAACGCATTGCCGACATTTCAATTGAAATTGGGTTTGGTAATACCATGGCTTCTTCACCAGGGTGCACTAAGTTTTGCATCTTAGGGTCAACAAAACTGTAGGTTACCGCTTCTTGGAAACCACGAGCGACAAAAATACTACGAACACGGTTAAGCGGGATATCCGCTTCTTTGTGGTCTGGCATGGTTAACGCAGCTTGTGGTGCTGTATTAGGAATATTGTTGTAACCGTAAATACGGGCAACTTCTTCGATTAAATCTTCTTCAATCGCCATATCAAAGCGGTAGGTTGCGGTGGTGACCTGCCATGCATCATTTGCCGTTTCAACGTTAAAACCTAAACGCTGTAAAATCTCAACCACGTCAGCATCAGGGATATGATGACCTAATATTTTATCTAACTTGCTACGGCGTAGTGTAATGCTTGCCGCTTGTGGTAAATGCTCAGCAGATACAGCCTCAATCACTTGCCCTGCTTCACCGCCGCAAATATCTAATACAAGACGAGTAGCACGATCCATAACCTTATGTTGCAACTCAGGGTCTACACCACGTTCAAAACGGTGTGACGCGTCTGTGTGTAAGCCTAAGCGACGAGATTTACCCATAATAGCCAAAGGGGCAAAAAATGCACACTCTAAAAGAATGTCTTGAGTGTTTTCATTCACGCCAGTACTTTCGCCACCAAACACACCCGCAAGCGCTACAGCTTGTTTATCATCAGCAATCACTAAGGTATCGCTAGGTACGGCAATTTCGTTGCCATCAAGTAGCGTTAATTTTTCAACACCGTCAGCTAAACGCACGGTAATTCCGCCATTTAAGGTAGTTAAATCAAACGCATGCATTGGCTGACCAAACTCAATCAACACATAATTGGTGATATCAACAATGGGGTCGATGGAGCGAATACCACTGCGACGCAATTTTTCTTGCATCCATAATGGTGTAGTAGCCTTAACATTGATGTTTTTAACCACACGACCTAAGTAACGTGGGCACAAATCTGGCGCCACTACATTAATGCTAAACGGCGCATCAATAGTTGCTGCTACTGCTTCCCATGAAGGCTCTGTCACTGCTTGACGATTTAAAACACCCACTTCACGCGCAAGCCCAGCCATACCTAAACAGTCTGCACGGTTAGCGGTTAAATCAACATCAATAATGGCATCATCTAATTGCAAAAATTCACGAACGTTTACGCCTAATGGCGCATCTTGCGGTAGCTCAATAATGCCATCGCTTTCGATATCGATACCTAGCTCACCGTATGAGCACAACATGCCCATTGAAGGCTGACCACGTAATTTAGCTTTTTTAATTTTAAAATCGCCAGGCAAGACTGCACCAACCATCGCAACAGCCACTTTTAAGCCTAAACGACAATTTGGTGCGCCACAAACGATATCGATTAGCTCATCGGTGCCGACATTGATTTTAGTTACACGTAATTTGTCTGCGTCTGGGTGTTGACCACATTCAACCACTTCACCAATGATTACGCCACTGAACTCAGCTGCGACAGGATCTACGCCATCGACTTCAAGTCCGGCCATGGTAATTTGGTGTGATAATGCGTCACGACTTACAGATGGGTTGACCCACTCTCGAAGCCAAGATTCACTGAATTTCATCTGATTTTTGCTCCGTTATTTGAATTGCTTAAGAAAACGTAAGTCGTTTTCGAAGAAGGCACGTAAATCATTGACGCCGTAGCGCAACATAGTTAAACGCTCTACGCCCATACCAAAAGCAAAACCAGAGTATTTTTCAGGATCAATACCTACACTGCGCAGTACATTGGGATGCACCATACCACAGCCTAAAACCTCTAACCATTTACCGTTTTTACCCATTACGTCCACTTCAGCTGAAGGTTCTGTGAATGGGAAATAAGATGGGCGGAAACGTACTTCTAAGTCTTCTTCAAAGAAGTTGCGTAAGAAATCATGCAAAATGCCTTTTAGTTCTGCAAAGTTTACATTTTCAGCAACCATCAACCCTTCAACCTGATGGAACATAGGTGTGTGAGTTTGATCATAATCGTTACGATAAACACGGCCTGGAGAAATAATCCTAAGTGGCGGTTTTTCATGTTCCATCGTGCGAATTTGTACGCCCGATGTTTGAGTGCGTAACATGACTTTGGGATTAAAATAAAAGGTGTCGTGATCAGCTCGAGCGGGATGATGCTCAGAAATATTTAACGCATCGAAATTATGAAAATCATCTTCAATCTCAGGACCTTGCTTAACAACAAACCCCAATTCACCAAAAAAAGTTTCAATACGTTCAATTGTACGCGTAACCGGATGTAAGCCACCGATTTCTAAGGTACGACCGGGTAAAGTGACATCGATTTTTTCCGCAATTAATTTTGCTTCCAATTCCGAGGCTTTCAATCCATCGATACGCTCAGTCAGCTTTTGCTGTACGGCTTGTTTAGCTTGATTGACGGCTTGACCAAAGGCAGGTTTTTCTTCTGCGCTTAATGAACCCATCATTTTCATCATGTCAGTGATTTTACCTTTTTTACCAAGGTAATCGACACGGATATCATCCAATGTCTTTAGATCACTGGCCTTGTCAATGACCTCTAAGGCTTGTTCTACGATCTCGGTTAACTGCTGCATGTTATCATCCACTGCATTTGTGCATATCAATGCGGTTGGGCGCCTGGTCGACTATGATAAAAATCGATAGTGACGACGCGGTAGTTTAACTCTTGCTAAAAACAACCAAGAGCCAAAACTAAGGTTAAAATAAAAGAGTGAAATTTTACGTTAGCGACCACAATTTTACTAGTCATTATTGGACTTTTTAGTGGCAAACAGCTGTATTTAACCGTAATTTCCATATGTTCGCTTATCTGTCATGTGGATCACTACGTATTATTAATGACAACCACACTTTTTTTGTCATATTGATATTTATGCTCTGCCATAAATGAGCGCTATAGCGGCTAAAAAACAGTCTTATAGATAAAAGACCTTTAAATGATTCAACTTAAAAAATGAGACTTTATTCATGGCAGCTGTTGATTAAGATAATGCCAAACTTATTCACCTTATCTGTTTTATATTCATACTTAATGTATCGACTGCGTCATCTCATTTCGTTGCCCAAATAGATATTCAAACGATTTGAAATTGACATCGCCAGTGCACATGTGATGATTTTGGGTCTCTACTCATGTTTGCCTTCACGACTTAGCTAAAAATAATAGAGCCTAATCGATAAACTAGGTTTAGGAGACAACAAAAAAAATACCGCTCAAAATGAGCGGTATTAGGTAATTAAATTAACTTGTCTATTGTTAATGTTTTAGGGATACATCGACTAAGTAATGGCCTTGTAACCAATTCCGCCCAATCAATAATTTGTAACCCATTTTTGTGCGATCTTTCAAGTTCACATCGACTAAAAACTCATTTTTGGGCTCACCGACACTGAGTCTAACCATATAACGAACTTCGGTACCTTGGGCATTACGAATAAAAGAAGTACCACGGATTTTAGTTCGAACATCAACTTTTTCACCCTTCTCATTTTCAGTGGTAAAAGTGATAATTTTACCGATATTATTTCCCATATCGACTTTATCTTCTTTTTCAACACGAATGTTTACCGCATGTAACGAGTTTTCTACCGCACCTGTATCAATACGAGTGTTAAACAATAAACCCGTTTGTTTAACACTGAGTTCTGCAACTGGGCCTATGACCTTTTTGTGCGACACATCTACTATATAGCCTTTCTTTAAAAAGTTACGACCAATTAAAAGCTTATAACTCATGTGACTACGGTCTCGTAAATTGACATGAACATTACGCAGCTTATCAGGAAAGCCAACACCTAGTTTCACCATGTAACGAGTTTCAGTGCCCTGGGAATTTTTCACTGTCGATGTGCTGACAATCTCAGCCTGCATCTGCTTTTTTTCACCTTTTTCATTTTCCGTAGTGAACTCGATGGTTTTACCCACATTGTCTTTCATCTTTTTTGATGCGCCACCAATGATGGTTAGATCAACGGCGTGCAATGAGGTATTTCCGGCGCCAGTATCAATACGGGCTTGAAACATTAATCCAGAATTTGACACCGTCATTGTTTCAACTTGACGCACAATGGTGGTTTTATTACTTGCGAAAACGGATACAGACAACAAACATAACACAGCAGAAATAACAATATTTCTAAACATGATCAATTCCAAAAATACCCAGATTGCTTTTAAAGCGGCCAGTTTAATGTGCGTTTAACGCAATAAATGATCAATCTCTTGATCAAATAAATTCTTAATCAAACCCGAAAATTCAGTAATAAAAATACTTTGTTCAGGTGTTGCTTGCTGATTAGCGACAGAGGCTAAAATCTCTTCCAAATCGTAAACAATTGCATCAATTTCACGGATCACCATATTACGCTGAGCAAATGACAATTGCGGGTTTTGACCGCAGACCATAATGATCTGAGCAGATAACTGCTCTTCAAACAGTTCCATAACAGTTTCAGTTGCAGCAGCATTATTTTCAGACGCCTCAAAAAGGCCTAAATGTTCAGTTAAATACTGAATCAAATGCACATACCCGTCTTTGTCGGTAACCATTATTTCCCACCTTTGATAAAACGACTTCATTAGAAAAGGCTCTCAATCTAACGATTGAAAGCCATTTTCAATCATAGAGAGCTATTGCGCTAAGGTTAGCACAAATGATACTGGCACAGCCAAGCTGATACTCGGTAATCCCGCCATTTCTTTAAGTTTTTCGACACCTGCCACTAAACCAAATTCATTTGCTTGGACAATCACTGGCGCTAAACTTGTCACCACCATTTTCTTGTCTGACAATTTAGCCACTAACACGTCAAAACTCTTCTGTTGTTTCTGACCATGTAAGTTAATGGTACCTTCAACTTGAGTCGTTAATGTGTCACCCACTTTTAATCCAGCGATGAGTTTAGGATTGATAACTGCATTTAAGGTTAATGTTGGGTATTGCGCCACTTCAAATAGCACCGCTTGTAATCTCTGATCACGAATTTCGACTCCGGTATCGACACTGCTTAAATCAATCGATACAGAAAAGGCCCCGGCATTCGTTAATGAACCACTTATTTTTTTAAAATGATTCACTTCGGCAACATCGGTTTTCTTAACCGAAACAAAGCTTACTCGAGAGTGTTCTTGATTGACTTGCCAGTCACTCGCCATAACAGTTGTGCTAAGCAAGCCCGCGGCTAAAAATGGTAACCATTTTTTCATCATAAAGTCCTTTGTTAGAAAGTCAGATTAAGTATAGATTAATTTATCGTTATATCTTGCCAGAGGTCAATCTAGCCAGCCATTTATCTAACGCCTGTGCAAACGCATGTTTATCAGCTTGCGAAAAACTATTTGGACCGCCTGTATGTATGCCACTGCTACGCATTTCTTCCATAAAATCTCGCATCGTCAACGTTTGTTTAATATTTTCAGCTGTATAAACAGTACCACGAGGGTTTAAGACTAATGCACCTTTATCTACCGCATCTGAAGCTAACGGGATATCAGCTGTAATGACTAAATCTCCCTTAACCACTTGCTCCACAATATAGTTATCAGCTTCATCAAACCCAGAGCTCACTCTTATCATAGTAATAAGCGGTGACATCGGCACTTTTATCATTTGATTGGCCACTAATACTAACTGAATCGATTTACGCTCAGATGCCCGAAACAACATCTCTTTAACAGGGTTAGGACAAGCATCAGCATCAACCCAGATTTTATTGGTAATCACAGCTAATGACTCCATTTCATTAACACTCATTAAGGTGCCAACCGATCTATTTGCCAATCTGAATCGGCCTTACTATAGATAAACCGATCGTGTAATCGATTTTCGCCACCCTGCCAAAATTCAATGCTAGCAGGACGCACTAAATAACCGCCCCAAAATTTAGGCAGAGGTACATCACCTTGGGCAAACTTGGCTTTCATTTCTGCAAATTTTCCTTCTAAAGCCTGCCTAGCAGAAATTTTGCTTGACTGTTTAGATACCCATGCGGCTATTTGGCTGTCTTTTGGCCGGCTCATAAAGTACTTGGCTACATCTAACATCGATAGTGGCTCGGCTTGTCCAAGTACGGCCACTTGACGCTCTAGTGGATGCCAAGGAAACAATAAACTAATTTTGCTGTTAGCTGCTATTTGTTTTGCTTTGCGACTTTCTAAATTAGTAAAAAACACAAACCCATTATCATCAAATTTCTTTAGTAAAACTATCCGTTGAAAAGGTTGACCATTTTCATCAACCGTCGCAACACACATTGCAGTTGGGTCGGTTAATTCAGCGTCTTTTGCTTGTTGTATCCACGTTTCAAATAAATCCATTGGATTATCGGGCAAATCATCACGTCTTAGGCCACCTCGGCTATATTCACGGCGAATATGACTTAAATCACTCATTGTGGTTCCTCATTAAACCTAACTGTGTCTATTCTACGCTGAGCAGACACAAAAAAGCCAACGTCAATACGCTGGCTTAATCATTTTCAGTTAGATATAAATTACTTTTTAATTAAGCCTTTACCTTCGGACCATAGATGTAACATTTCAAGACCTAATGTTGCGACGACAAGTGCTGTTATATCTGCAGATATCATATGATGGTGCAACTTAAACCACATCAATAGCAACAATGTTCATACCGTGTAATCCACGAATGATTTTCATTGTTTTACCACAGGTTATTATACCAATCCCATTAAATATCTGGTCAGTTCAGAGTCTCTCAGGTTTTTCAATTCAAGGCACATTGATGTAGAAATGGTTGTTGCCTTTTAAATCGATGCAACACAGAAGTGGAATACCTGAGAGACTCCATTCTGGCGGGTTTCAAAGTCCTTTATGCTTCGTTAGATGCTTTCAAAATACGACTGCATGGTCTATTTTTTTCCATAAAAAATAACACATTCCCAC
>NZ_JBSQBN010000142.1:0-10639 GCF_053850585.1 Shewanella sp. A22 | reverse complement strand
AGATGCTGGAGGTAGAGTAACGCAGGAGCTTGTTACCGAGGATCACTATTCGCTTCAATCATCTGCCTTGCCTACAGCACTTTGAACTCCCGCTGAAAGATCACATATTTAATAGGATTGGTATAAGGCATCAAAATATTGCCAGTCATGTTGATGACTGGCATTTCCATAAAAAATGAGTTTAGTAGTAGGTTTAATTGGTGCCTTTAACTATCAAAGATATCTTGATCAAGGTTATCTTGCTGCGCTAACAGTATTTCAAATTCTTCTAGTGGCAAAGGCTTACTGAATAAGTAACCTTGTCCATAATCACATTTAAGAGCATTTAACAGGTGATATTGTTCTTCTGTTTCCACCCCTTCAGCGACAACCGACAAGTTGAGTCCATGACCCATGGCAATAGCCGCGCCAACCAATTCTAAATCACCAGGATCAACAGTAATGTCATTAATAAAACTTTTATCAACTTTTAATGTGTCGAATGGGTAACTACGCAGATAACTGAGTGAAGAATACCCTGTACCAAAATCATCCATCGAGATGCTAATACCAATGTTATTAATGCATGTTAAATTGTTGTCGATGACAGTGTCGCCACTCAGTAGTACTCCTTCAGTGATTTCAAGTTCAATCGTGCTGGCATGAATTTGATATTTCTCTAATTTGCTTTCAAGCATCTCTACAAACTTATTTTCCCTAAATTGTTTAGGGGATACGTTGATGGCCATTTTAAAGCGGGGATTAAATTTTTGTTGCCATTCTGTCGCGGCAGAAAACGCACTTTCAATAACATACTGACCAATAGAGATTATCAATCCGGTTTGTTCAGCAATAGGGATAAACTCATCCGGAGTGACCTGGCCTAGCACGGCACAGTTCCAGCGTAAAAGGGCTTCAGCTCCAATGATTTTACGACTTCTAATATCTACAAACGGTTGAAAATACACTTCAAATTCTTCCCGTTTCAAGGCTCCACGTAATTGTTCTTCAACCCTGACGCGTCGGTTCATATCGTGGTTCATTTGATGAGTATAGAAATTATAGGTATTTCTGCCGCGATCTTTTGAATGATACATGGCTGAATCTGCCTGTCTTAACAGTTCTTTGGGATCTTCACTGTCAAGTGGGAAAAGAGCAATACCAATACTGATGGTCGACACTAACTCACGGTGTTCAAGCATAAAAGGTGTGTAGAATTGCTTAAGTAGTTTACTGGCAATAATCTCAACTTCTGCGGGGTCATGGATATTATTGAGTATGACTATAAATTCGTCACCGCCCAATCTCCCCACAACATCGTTGTCTCTAATTGTGTTTTTCAATCGGCTCGCCGCTTGGATAAGGAGTTCATCACCAACAGAGTGGCCTAAGGTGTCATTAACCTTTTTAAAATCGTCTAAATCTAAAAACAGTACCGCAACGTTATTATTTGAACGGTACGCGTCTTTGAGCATTTGAGACAATCTATCGAGTGAAAGGAGTCTGTTTGGTAAACCTGTTAAGCTGTCATAATGTGCTTGATGGAGAATTTTTTCTTCTTGTTGTTTGTATTGGGTTACATCTTGTTTTAGTGCTAAGTAATGTTTTGTAACACCAGCATTGTCAAAAATAGGTGCAATATGCGCATGCTCCCAAAAGATGTCGCCATTTTTGCGCCTATTCTGTAATTCCCCTTGCCAAGCGTGTCCTTTAGAAATGGCACTCCATAATTCTTTGTAGAGTGATTTTGGCGTTAATCCCGACTTTAACATGCTGGTTGATTGTCCTAATACTTCTTCAGCACAATAACCAGAAATTTTCACAAAGGCACTATTTACGTATTCTATTTTACCGTCGGTATCTGTTAACACCATTGATATGGGGCTTTGTTCTATCGCTTGCGATAGAGTTAAAGCGTGCTCTTCAGCTTTTTTCTGAGCACTTAAGTCGATATCGATGCAGTACAATTCTGTTTCGTTATCGGTGTTATTGATTAATGTATGAGACGAATAAACTGCTACACCACTGCCATCAGCACGTCTTAATACTAATTCACCAGCGGGAATGGGGACACCGTCGTTGATCCACCCGTTAACATTATCTATCACGTGTTTTCTATGTTCAGGGGGAATAATAAGATTTTCTAATTTTTCTCCTAGTGCTTGCTCTCTGGTATAACCGTACAAGTTTTCACTGGCTTGATTCCAAAAAATGACTGAGCGATTTTTATCATAACCTTGCACTGAAATTGCCGGAATACGTTCAAATATATGTCTGAATTTAGACTCACTCAGTAATAGTTTTTTCTCAGCTTCAATACGTTCGGAAATATCCTTAACAAAGCAGAAAAACATCCCATTATCACCATCCCAAAAACTAATATTCACCTCAACATGAAATAAGTGCCCCTGTTTATGCCTGTTCATAGATGTGAAATGTAAGCGTTTTTTGTGTTTAGCGATTAAGATGTTTTCAGCAGAAAATTGATGCTTGTTACTGGTTTCGATTTGATTAACAGACATGTTTATTAGTTCTGCCATGCTGTAACCGGTCATATTCGCAAAACTTTCATTGACTTCAATGATATTGCCTTCAAGTGATACAATTAAAAAACCATCTTGTGCTGTACTGATGATGTTGCGATAAGTTGTTTCACTGCGTTGCAATTGTTTTTCTATGTCTTTTCTTTCGGCTAAATCTGAACTCACTCCCACAATACCTTGTACTACACCTTTGAGATCGGTGAATGGGGTTTTTTGGGTGTTGTAAATATGTTCAGTACCATTTGGAGTATGAACCCTTTCTTCAATAACCATAGAAGCGTTTAGTTTTAATACCTCTTGGTCCATACGAATAAAGGCATCTGCTTGTTGTTGTGTAAAAAGTTGGTGATCCGTGCGGCCTTTAATCTGTTCAAAATCCAGTTTTAGCACGTTGGAAAAAGCTTTATTACACCCCAAGTATAGGCCGTCTATTGACTTGTAAAAAATCAAATCGGGTATCCCGTCAATGATACTTTGAAGCAGGTTTTTTTCTTTTTCGAGCAAGTCTTTGTGGTGATGTAATTCTTGGGCTAGTTGATGACTTTCTATATTATGTTTGAGTAACAAACCGACTAATAAAGAGCCTGCTGTATATAAGATGAGTAAGGTGGGGCTAACGGTCAGCATGATGCTATAAAGATCTTCAATAGGCATCAAGGGGATACAGAGCATCACGGTTATTTCAACCACGAAACTCATTGCTAAGATATTTTTCCAGTTTAACTGGTTGTTTGAGTACTGTAGCCAATAGCGCCAGCTTAATCCAATGCTTGCACTAAGGAAAATAATTAAGGTTCCAACATAATAGCCGTCACCGCCAAGGTGAAATCGAAAACAGGCTGCTAGAATTGCAGCAATGAGTGTGGGAACTAAACCAAAAAAAAGACCGCTTAAACTTAACAATACCCAACGAGCATCAAAATATATCCCTGGCTGCAATACCCAAGGGTTATTCATTAAGCTCACCGCAATAATGCCAATGAACACACCGCTTATCAGCGATTTGAACTTGGGCGGTGCAATTTTTTGTAACCCGACCGCATTGTAAATGACCAGCAGTGCCAGCAACAATACCGCATTATTCATTAAGCTTAAAAAACTATCCATTCATTCCCCGCATCAAAGGGCATTACCTTCTCTCACTGTAGCTCAAATCGAGTAAGAATAAAAAATAAATCTATTTTTATCATAATCTTAATTAATTCATTCGAACCTGTACACATTGTGGTTTTTTGTGATTTGTACCTTGCGTTCTACGCACTCAATAATAAAGCTTAGTCGTAAAATGATGCTTTGTTGTACTCAATCCATATTCACCGGCTGCGTAACAGTATGTTAACATTTATTGGCATGATTAAATCAATTGATAAAGGCAATGGCATTTATGTTGTAGGTTAAAATAATAGAATGCGAAATTATCATTGTCGTTAGAGGAGTATCTAGATTTGTAGCTTGTTAATGGTGCACTATTTTTCGTTAATGCTAACAGCTTTTATTAATTGACACTGTCTATTAAATTGTCATTCAATGTTGGTTGTAGGAGTCACTTTCTATTTGTGTATTATTTTTACATCCGTTTTGATGTACTGATGAATTTTAGCTGAATCGATCGGTTACAATTACTAACATAAAGTAAAATAAGGGAATATTAATGCAGTTACTTTTTAAAAAAGCTATCGCTCCGTTAGTGGTGAGCATTTGTTTAACCACCATAGGTTGCGGTGGTGGGGCAGCGGGTCAGCGAATGATAGTAATGTCACTTCTCCAGTGGGTGACAACAATAGTGTTACTTGGACCAAGGGGCAGTTTACCCCTTACACTGAGTTGGCATCACAGTGCCAAGCCAATCAAACTGGAACAGCACTCACCGAAAAACTATGGCTTCGCTCATGGAGCAACGATACCTACCTTTGGTACGATGAAATTTTTGATCGCGATCCAGCTCCTTATACTGTGGCGCAATATTTTGATTTATTAACCACTGAAGAACTGTCTGAAACTGGTAATGTAAAAGATCAATTTCATTTCTCAATGCCAACGGATGAATGGGAGCAATTAAATCAATCTGGCGCTTCATATGGTTATGGATTTAACCTGTCAATTCGTAATGCATCCGCGGGGGTAACACGTCAGGTCACTGTGACCTATAGCGAGCCTAACTCTCCGGCAGTTGTTGTGGGAATTAATCGTGGCGCTATCATTGTTGCTGTAGACGGTGTGAATGTGGCTAATGCTAATGATACCGCGAGTATAGACACTTTAAATGCAGGGCTGTTTCCAACTCAAAACGGCAAGCAAACGACTTTTACCGTGCGAGACCTTAATGCCAGTGACGAGCGCAATGTCATATTGTCGGCCACCACTGTCATTTCTACCCCAGTGCAAAATACCCAAGTGCTCCAAACTGCGAGCGGTAAGATAGGTTACTTGCAGTTTAACGCTCATATTGCGACTGCAGAACGAGGATTATTCGATGCCTTTACTACGCTAAGTGAAGCGGAAGTAGATGATTTAGTTATAGATTTACGCTATAACGGCGGTGGTTTGCTCGCTCTGGCGAGTCAACTGGGTTACATGATTGCCGGCGATACCGCGACAAGTGATCGCATATTTGAACGCACCAGTTTTAATGATAAGTATCAAACTACTGACCCAGTTACTGGAGCTTCACTCGAACCCATGCCGTTTATTCCAGAAACAATTGGCTTTAATACTGGGTTGTTACGTGCAGGGATTGCATTGCCTTCACTCAATCTTAAGCGACTTTATGTGTTAACCACAGCAGATACGTGCTCGGCCAGTGAAGCGTTAATGAATAGCTTGCGTGGTATTGATATTGAAGTGATTCAAATTGGTGGCACAACGTGTGGAAAGCCTTATGGATTTTACCCAACCCCCAACTGCGCCACCACATACTTTACCATCCAGTTTAAAGGTGTGAATGATAAAGGTTTTGGTGATTATTCAGATGGTTTTGTTCCCACAACAAGCCCAACACTCGATAGTGAAATAAATGGTTGTGCGCTTAATGATGATTTAAATCATGCGCTTGGTGATACCAATGAGCGACTGCTGAATGCCGCATTGTATTACCGTGATAATAACCAATGTCCTGCGGTGGCTTCATCAGCAGCTAAAGTATCAGCGGCCCCAGCAATGATAGATCAAGGTTTTATCTTGAAAGATGAGCGTCACTCAACATTGCTTAAAAATAATCGGATAATGTCGACAGGAGCCATGTAATGTCTCGTTTACCTCCTAGTTTACTTATAGCGGTCGTTATATTCTCCACGGCGTGTGTTGGTGGGGGCACCTCAACGGGCGGAGCAGGCCGCGCGGTACCTGCGTTAATCACGTCTCCAAATCGTGCCAGTGTAGATGAACTGCAAACGGCTATTGCCAGTTTGTTGAATACCGACCATGTGATGATTGCTCAAAGCGCATTTACTGACACGAGTGTTTTGTCTATTGAGCCAGCAATGCACAAAGACAATCATGGGCGGTTATTAATGGGACGCTCTACCGAGATGCCAGAGAGTGTGCAACTGTTTATTAAAGGCGATACTTGCTTGCTTGAGCACGCCAAAAGCGGCCAACGTAGAATACTGAAAGTAGTCACCTGCCGAGCAGAGTAATACTCGTTAACTTGTGGTGTAGTCATTTTTTATTCTGGCTTGGACTCAGTAATATCAATCATGGAAATATTGTCATTGGTATTACTGGGTTATAACTGGAGTTTTATTGTTAATGTGATGGATATTATAGTGATTATTTAACGCTTAAACGTTAATCACAATAATGAATTAAGGCCTGAGTTTAGAACTAAATTTAGGGTTAAATACAGACTAGGTATTAACCTTGTGTCTGGTAGGTAAAACATTCTTAGTTAATAGAAAGGTAACCTTGGCGACCTTTCTATTATTGCTTCTCCAGCGAGATAATTATTGATTATCCGTAGCAGAGGTTATTTATTATCTGAACGTATCACTCACTCAACGTGGCGGTTCTGTTTCTGGCCCGCGTCATCAAGATTATTGGCAATAGACGAGTACTCACCAACCCTTTTGGCTTCAATTTGTTGTGCAGAAATGGAGAACTGTTTAATCAAACGGGCTTTAATTGCAGTCGCGCGTTTTCTGCCTAGTTCGAAGGGGGTGACATGCTGTGTAGAAATGAGATGAATAACAGGCCTTGTGTTCGACAATAATATAGTTTGATAAAAAATTAAGGTTGTCATGAATGGGCACAATAATGTGATAAATTGTCAGATGAAAAATTTCATTTTTTGATAATAAAGTGTGTTATGTATCATTGAAAGTGTAACATCTATCTTAATGATTAATATCTGCGGTTGTAAGGGTTAACTGAACTAAAGCATTATTCTTATAGAGGTAGTGCTTTCTTTGCTGATTGGAATCTAACAGAGGCGATGTTGCCAAACTCATTTCTGCCCCGTTACGTGTTATAGCTCCCTCTGAAATACTCCTAATAAACCGATTTACCCTTAATTTTTGTATCTCTTTGTGGTTAGGAGTACTGATATTATATACAGTATTGTTGCAATTCCTACTTTCTACAAGTTGTTGCATACTTTCATGCTGATTTTTTTGTTATTTCTCGAGCTAGGTGGCTGATGTAGCTTAGGAAAGGTGATAATCTAGGTTTTATCAAATGTGTGATATAAGGAAAAATTCCTTGTTTAAACAAGGAATTTTTCCTATTAATAAGCTGTTATGTGTATGTATCTATTGTAGGTGATGATTGAGCAATTTGAATTTTCTCTAAAAAGCTTTTAACTTCGTTAAGAGATTCATTTGAAATATTATGATTTCTATTAAACTCCATCTGTCCTTTTAACGAATCAAACATGTTGAATTTCTCATTCATAATAGCGTCAGATTCAGTAGCATTTCGTAAATTACCATTTTCTCTTACTAAAACCATCGATTGCATGAAGAATGATGACGCAAGATCAAAGTCACCACCAGCTTCTGATATTGCATTTCCTATTGCACGGGCATCGTTGCGGCTCATATTAGTTGGATCAATTGAATTTGCTAACTCATGTATGTATGAATTTTTTTGAGTTGGTTCAGCAGCGTTAGCAGTGGGCGGCAATATTTTACCGCTATCTTGTGTTGTCTGTGTCTTTTGAATATAGTTAGCTGTTGTAATTTGCATATATAAAGCCCTATAAAGTAGAATTACTAATGCTTAAGCAAGTATTGCGCCAAGCACACATAATCGGGTAGCCGGAGGTATCTAGCCTCCAGCCCCCACAACACCCTGCATGCGGCTCCGCACAGGGCGTTTCCTGAAAATGGTTAAAATACAACGGCCGATTAGCTCCTTTGTATTCCAATGATGGCTTCTGTTTTTGCGCCACGACTCCTAAATCCGGTCGGATACGGAGACAATGAGCTGCACAGGCTCCTCATTGATTTTCAGGTTCAGGCCTTCACCATGTCCCAACCATTACGATGGGCGTTGGGCTACTATGCCGTCTGCTGACTTCTGCTTAATCACCGTTTGAGTTACCCCCTAAAGCGCTATCGTTGTTCATCGTATTTGCTCACTTAAGTTGATGAGATTTAAGTGCCAGGCCTGTTGAACTAGCGGCCAAGCTAGTGAGTTTAACGATCGCCTGTTAAGCAGATCTCCCCAGATAAGAACATGCACTGTCTCTGCACTGCTGCATCATTTACGGTGGCCGTTAGATCACATGGCTTCGTTGTCTTGTGCCAACTCGCCTCCAGCCTACGCCTCATATGATGTTTTTGTTCATCAGCTCGCAGATTTGCGTCCGGCTTCCTTCAGACATTCCCTCACGGTAACGCCCTTGCCATTCGCTAGTAGTTAGCGTTTAATCATCAAAGTATAATTAAACGGTGACCTTCCTACAGAGGACTTTCACCTCATTAGTTCATGCCCATGCTGGGCGTACACAAGCCGCTCAAGCATGACAAATAAAGCTTGGCTTTGCTCCTGCGTCGCAAATTTTAGCCAAGCATTATTTGCCCCTTAGCGGGGCGTAAAATCCAGCTCAGCCATACTTAAACTAATCCAGAGTGATTTTACACAAACAAGCCTTCAAACACGTTTATGTCCAGAAACGTTTTACATACCAATGTCCACATAAAAAATCTTTTATTTTTGTAGCAAAGCATAATGCCCACAGTTACACTGTATTAATATAAGGGCTATCCACTTAGCATAACCAACCACAATATATAGTGGTTGGTTGTGCTAAGTGGATAGCCCTTATGCATACACAGCTTACGTGTATTTTAGTATGATTGTTATATGAAGGGTATTGAACTAATGCTCTATTTTACTATTTGGAGTCGTAAAGTGAGTCAGCACTATTTAGATAATGGTATCAGTCAACTTGTAAGTTCCTTCATTGAAGCAGGCTGCCCTTCTGTTAAAGTACAAACTATAGAAGAACGTCGTCAAGGTTATCGAAATAGCGTACAACTTGCCGGAGGAAGAGAACCTGTTTATCAAATCAATGATAAAGAGATTGATGGGGCAACATTAAGAATTTTTAAGCCATCTAATGATAGCAACTTACCTGTTGTGATTTATTTTCATGGTGGTTGCTTTGTCAGTGGTGATTTTGAAACTCATGATCAGCAATTGAGAAAGTTAGCTAATTTATCTGGTTCAATAATTGTTGCTGTAAAATACCGCCTAGCCCCTGAGCATGTATTTCCAGCAGCACACGATGATGCATTTCATGCATCTCAAGTTATTTACGAAAACTGTAAAGAGTGGGGGGGAAACCCTGACAATATCATTCTCGTTGGTGATAGTGCAGGTGGTCACATATGCTTAATCACATCTTTACGGTTAAGGGAAAAAGCAGGTTGGCTACCTACTAAGCAAGTGCTTATTTATCCAATGTTAGATGCCACGGCAGCAAGTCAGAGTTATATCAATAATGGTGATAAATACATAATCACTCGTGATACTTTGCTTACTGGTTTTGATATGTATTTAGGTAAATTACCGCGTAAACATCCTGAAGCCAGCCCTATTTTTCGAAATGACCTATCTGGTCTTCCTGAAACTCATATATTAACAGCCGAATTTGACCCATTACTAGATGAAGGTGAACAGCTTTATCGGAACTTAATTATTGCAGGTGTTAAGACACAATGCCGAAGATATTTAGGTGTCATACATGGCTTTTTCCAGCTTTCAGGCGTAAGTCAAGCAGCTCGAGAATCAATTAAACATGTAGCAGATATTATCGCTCCTAAATGATTATAGGCATATACAATTTTTTCTGAGGTGACCTCATACCGTAATATGGACGTCACTAAACGATCACCTCTGGTATGACAAAATATCATGAACAAGATGTGAATGAGTAAAAGCACTAACAAGGAATGGGGCAAAAATGTGCTACTCCTTAACCCGCTTCCTCGCCAAAAGCGTTAAAAAATATCAAACTATTTTATACATGATCAAGCACTATAAGAATTATCAAACTTTAATATAAATGTACACCTCGAAGACTGAGCTTGGCATGGATGCCACGCTAGTTTTCGTTGGGCCATGGACAGCCCATCGGAAGCGTTAGGGCTTTTTGACAATGGCCGAAGCGGGCTACAAACTTGGTTTAAAGCTGGACCGAACTCCATCGAAAATTATGCGCTTTTCAGCATTTTTCATCTGGGGCGCTGAGGGGGCCAAAGGCGAGCAAGCGTTTTGCCCCTTTGGTCTGGTGTGGGCGAAGCACCACGATGTAGATTTTTTTCAAAATGGCAAACTTTATCTAAAACATTCGATTTTAAGTGAGGGTTACAATCGCAGTTGGATATCAAACTTAAAAAATAATTAATCGCTTAAAACAGTGTGTTTTAGGATTTTTATAGGCGTAAAAGGCTATCGTTATTCAAGTTAGATAGCAGTCAGTTATTAAATGATAAAAAAAAAATGAGGCCATTACTTTTTATAGGTTTTAACATATCAATTATCTGCTGTAATACCAATCTCATTAAATATCTGGTCAGTTCAGAGTCTCTCAGGTTTTTCAATTCAAGGCACATTGATGTAGAAATGGTTGTTGCCTTTTAAATCGATGTAACACAGAAGTGGAATACCTGAGA
>NZ_JBSQBN010000141.1:0-10643 GCF_053850585.1 Shewanella sp. A22 | reverse complement strand
GGGGGTCATCAATGTTTGAAAAGTACTTGAATAGCTGCAGTTGCGACATGGGTTAACTCACTTCTTACTAAAAAGAAGTATAAGATCACAAACTTAAGTCAAGGTAAAGCTTCGTGATCTTGCCCTGTGGTCGTACACGAGTCGCCAAGTGTGTTATCTGGCCGCAGAGTGTTCGCTGTAGAGCTTCACCGCCAAGGCTACGATGTTGCCCACATACATCACATGCTAGGTAATCGCACACTCGAAACCACGCAAAAGCTGCTAACAACTGACCCCGTATCTATGGGGGCTATAGCTGCAAATGCCTTTTAATGATGGTACTAAAAAATAGTATCAAATTCGCTTGGAATGATACTAAAAAGTGGTACTATGAATTTAACGGATTATGAGGCTTTATGAACAAAAAACATTTAAGAACGTTAGCGGCTATTTTTGCTAGACCTGTCAGCGGTTCTATCAAGTGGTCTGATATTGAAGCGCTGTTTATTGCTCTAGGGGCAGACATAGAGGAACGTGAGGGTTCTCGAATTGGTGTGGTGCTGTTTGGTGAAGTTCAGGTATATCACCGCCCACATCCTCAGAAAGAAACTGACAAAGGCGCAGTGGTAAGCGTCAAAAAATGGTTAGAAAGAAACGGGGTAAAAGCATGAAAAATCTAATGATGATCAACGGGGTAAAAGCCTTTATTAATTTTGATCCAGACGCTGAAACATTCCGTGGAGAGTTCGTTGGGTTAAACGGCGGCGCGGATTTCTACGGTGAAAGCATCGATCAATTGGAAGCCGAGGGCGCGAAGTCATTAAGCGTTTTTTTAGAGATGTGTCAGGAGCGTGGCATTGAGCCTTATAAAAACTTCTCTGGCAAATTCAACGTTCGGATCTCGCCAGAGGTTCACGCTCGACTGAATGAAATAGCGCTATCGCAAAGCATTAGTTTGAATGCTGCGGTAGAAAATGCAGTCAATGACTACATTGCACATTCAGCGTAGGACGGAAACTAGAATGTCAGAAGAACTTCCATTTGACGAAGGTCGAGCAGCTTATATCACACGTAAAACGATGGATGAAAACCCTTACGATAGTGATGATTGGAAGAATGAAGAGTGGCTTAAAGGTTGGTCGCATGAAGAGGAAATCGACTCAGAGCAAGCGTGGGATTGGTCTGAAAACAGATTTAAATCATAGGGAGGAAATTCTATGACTACTAATAAGCATGACGAATCGAGAAATCACAGGGTAGAAAGTACCCAAGGCCAATATAGCTCGCATGAATTTTCAGTATGTGAGCGGTACTGTGAGAAATAACAGAAGAACAAAAGCTATCTTGCTCTTGTGCGTTTATAAAATAGTTTGATATTTTTTGGGGCTTTTGGTGAATGTGAGGGTTAAGAGTTAGCACATTTTTGTCCACAAATGGGCTAGGTGGCTTAACCCATTTTTGTCGGATAGACGACACTTGTTACCAAGTGCCGCCCTCCTAAGAACCCAGCGTGCAACTTTCACTGCACTAGGCTCAAGCCTCCACAAAGGTATCGTTTGATACCCAGCAACTTATAAAGCAGTGAGAGCAGGTTCATTCCAAGCGTTACGAGCTTGCCTTTTCGATTTTCTCCTAGCCAAGTATTCTTGGTATTGAGGATCGAATGGTATAGCCGCACTTCGAATTTTCACATGTCTCTCAATAGGCACTTTGGCTATTTGGAATAGATTGAATTGGCAATCCATATCCTTGACCTTCTGCCAACCGTGAAATTGCCATTGGCCTTTTCGGTTGATGAAGTATTTAAGGGCTACCCAAGTCTTAGACTTTGTTGGATGGCGCCTTACTGCCCAGTGCCATAACGAATAGAATAGTTTGTGCCCAACATACCCGAATACTTGTTTAGCAACGCAATGACGATAATAATTCGCCCACCCCCTTAGTTTCGGATTTATCAGTTTGATAAGGTCGTTAACAGGGATGGTTGCGAGCTTTTTGATGAGTTCGCGCAGGTTACTTAAGAACAACAACGTGTTGGATTTACTCGGTTTAATGAGCAATTTTCCTTTGTACTTCCTATGATTAAACCCTAAGAAGTCAAAACCATTGTTGATGTGGGTAATATGCGTTTTCTCTTCGGAGAGTGTTAAGCCTCTTTCCGCTAAGAAATCAGCTATCAACGGTTTGATATCGTTCTCGAGCACTTCCTTTGAAGCGCAGGTGACGACGAAATCGTCGGCGTATCCAATAAAGTTGGCTCTGGCACACTTTTTGAGTGCTGTAGACTTTATGCGCTGCTCAAGTCCAGCAAGAGTCATTAGCATCAAGGTGGGGGATATAACCCCTCCTTGTGGCGTGCCCTCATCAGTACGATAAAACAGCCCTTTGTCCATAAAACCAGACTTTAACCATTGTTCCAACATTCGTTTATCTATGGCGATGTTATCAATTAGCCATTGATGCCCGATTTTGTCGAAGCAGGATTTGATGTCCCCCTCAAGAACCCATTGTGCTGATTTCTTTAGAGCCAAACATTTGAAGCACTGATCGACTGCGTCAGCAGTGCTACGATTTGGTCTAAATCCATAGCTGTTTGGGTCAGCAAGCGTCTCCGATATTGGTTCTAATGCAAGAAGGTGGAGCGCTTGTTGTGCTCTGTCTATCATGCATGGGATACCAAGAGGCCTGAGTTTGCCATTCTTTTTGGGGATATAGATACGCTTGAGTGGTTTGGCTTGATATGCCTTCCTGCTCAATTGATTTACTGCTTTCATGCGGCGGGTATCTGTATTCCAGATAACACCATCAATTCCAGGCGTTTTACTGCCTTTATTTTGTGATACACGCTTAACAGCAAGAAGTTTTGCTGAACGCGAGTGAGTCAGTATCCACTGCAACGCTTTCGCCTTGCCGCGTTTACCTTCTCGTGTTGCTTTTGCAATACGCATCTGAAGCTTTAATACATGCGGTTCAACGGATTTCCAGTCTATTGACTGCCATTGAGCGCTGTCAGGAGAGGCACTAATTTCTGTTGAAATCATCATTTGCGTTTCTCCTTGAATAAAGTTCTTCAAATTATCTTGCAACGGGAGACCAGTCGGAAGTGGGCTCACTTTCGTGACCAGACACAAGTCTGTATCAGCATCGTTACAATGCAGCCTTTGCTTTTTCCAACCTCCTATACCTACATCACTATCGGCCAAATCAGCTTTCCCAAAGGGAGCGATATAGGCTTACCGTGTTCCGTATGTCGCGCAATGTCATGTTAGATGCCCGCTATAGTGCGGAGAGCGTATTGATCACGAAAGAGCATGGGGCAATCTCTTTCCAACTCTCATGCCTTTTGGCTACAGCGTATTAACCACTTCCGCTGTTTCATCACATAACGCACCTTACGCGGATTCACTTATGTTCATCATACTGACTGCCTAGCACTCGTCGGATAGGCGACACTTGTTGCCAAGTGCCGCCCTCCTAAGAACCCAGCGTGCAACTTTCACTGCACTGGGCTCAAGCCTCCACTAAGGCACCGTTAGATACCCAGCAACTTAAAAAGCAGTCGAGACCAGTTCAAGCCACGTATTACGGCTTACTTTCGCCTGCTTCCGCTGAGCAAGGTAATCAGCGAAATCAGGGTCGTAAGGTATTGCCGCACTTCGGACTTTTACGTGTCTTTTTATTGGCGTTTGAGCAATTTGAACAAGGTTGAATTGACAATCCATGTTCGTTATTTTCTGCCAGCCGTGAAATTGCCATTGGCCTTTACGGTTGAGAAAATATTTGTTTGCGACCCACCTTTTCCCTTTGGTTGAGTGACGCCTCACTGCCCAACGCCATAACGTCTGGAATAATTGAGAACTAATATAGTTGAAAGTTTGTTTGGCTACACAGTGACGATAGTAATTCGCCCAACCTCGCAGTTTTGGGTTCATCATCTTGATGAGATCATTAACTGATACGGTTGCATGCTTCTTGATGAGTACTCGCATGTTGCTCAAAAATAACAGAACATTACTTTTACTCGGTTTAATGAGTAATTTGCTATTGTACTTCCTAATATTGAACCCTAGAAAGTCAAATCCATCATTAATATGAGTAACCTGCGTTTTCTCTTCAGATAGTGTGAGCCCTCTTTCAGCTAGAAAACTAGCTATCAGCGGTTTGATTTCATTAACGAGCACTTCCTTCGAAGTCCCCGTGATAACAAAATCATCAGCGTAACCTATAAAATTGACTCTATAGCCCTTCTTTTGACCCAAGGATTTAATCTGTCGCTCTAATCCCGCGAGAGTCAATAGCATCAAGGTCGGTGAAATAATCCCACCTTGAGGCGTACCTTCGTCAGTCTTATAGAACAGTCCTTTATCCATAAAGCCACACCCAAGCCATTGCTTCATCATTCTTTTGTCTAGTTGAATGTTATCGATGAGCCATTGATGGCCGATCGTATCGAAACAGGCTTTGATGTCTCCCTCGAGAACCCATTGAGCGGACTTCTTATGACTCAGACAAATGAAACATTGGGCAATAGCATCTGCCGTGCTTCGGTTGGGTCGAAAGCCGTAGCTGTTTGGGTCGGCAAACGTTTCAGATATAGGCTCCAACGCCAAAAGATGGAGCGCTTGTTGTGCTCTATCAATCATGCATGGGATCCCTAATGGTCTGAGTTTGCCGTTTTTCTTGGGGATATAGATCCGCCTGAGAGGTTTGGCTTGATAAGCCTTTCGACTCAGTTGTTTAACCGCTGTCATGCGACGAGCGTCGGTGCTCCATGTGATGCCGTCTATTCCAGGTGTTTTGCTGCCTTTGTTTCGTGATACTCGTTTAACAGCAAGTAGTTTTGCTGCTCGCGAGTGAGTCAGTAACCATTGCAAGGCTTTGGCCTTACCGTGTTTACCTTCTCTAGTTGCCTTTGCAATACGCATTTGAAGCTTTAATACCAGCTTTTCAACTGCTTTCCAGTCAATGGATTGCCACTGAGCACTGTCAGAAGAGGCACTAACTTCAATCGAAGTCATCATTTGCGTTTCTCCTTGAATAAAGTTCTTCAAACTCTCTTGCAACGGGAGACCAGCTAGAAGTGGGCTCACTTTCGTGCCAGACATTTGTCTGTATCTGCGTCATTACAACACAACCTTGGCTTTCTCCAGCCTCCTATACCTGCATCACTATCGGCTCTCTTCGCAAACAGCTTTCCCAGTTGGGAGTGATACAGGCTTACCGTGTTCCATATGTCGCGCAATGTCAGGGTAGACGCCCGCAATAGTGCGGGGAGCATTTAGATCACGAAAGGGCATCGGATAATCCCTTTCCAGCTCCCATGCCATTTTGGCCACAGCGTATAAACCACTTCCGCTGCTTCCACAGTAACGCACCTTACGCGGATTCACGTATGTTCGTCATACTGACTCCCTAGCACTCACCCGATTGTGGTTATCAGGAGGGGCGTCCTCTCACGA
Organism: Shewanella sp. A22; assembly: GCF_053850585.1. NCBI lineage: Bacteria > Pseudomonadati > Pseudomonadota > Gammaproteobacteria > Alteromonadales > Shewanellaceae > Shewanella > Shewanella sp. A22. The sequence continues at coordinate 5,205 of NZ_JBSQBN010000141.1, read as the reverse complement.
TTCAGCTCCCGCTCAGTATGGTACTGAACTTTGTTACGTTGTCAGGCCCGCTACTTTATTCAGAGCCTTAGGGTCATCTGGTGATACAGATGGTTCACTCAAAGCGGTGAACAGCGCTTCATACGACTTCACGTCGCACACCCGATTTGTGGTTATCAGGAGGATCGTCCTCTCACGATTGAGATCCCGATTAGTCCATGACCAATCTTCGTTACATTGTTAGGCTCGCTACTTTATTCAGAGCCCTAGGTTCATCTGGTGATACAGATGGTTCACTCAAAAGCGGTGAACAGCGCTTCATACGACCTCACGTCGCACGCCCCAAAGTGTGTCAGCGAGAGCTAAAGCCTTTTTTGAACTAGCTAATTTGGCTTACTTTTCCTCATACATATAGCATCTAAATTTATGGCAAATACTGAATCCACTACACCCTCACTTAACGAAGGTGCCCTAAGTATAATTCCTCAACAGACAACTAAAACAGAGTCCTTTCATTCTGCATATTTTCATCCATCTTGCTGTTACCAATCGCAACCTTGAGAGCTCATTGCACAAGTGTTATTCAATTCCGGGGGGGGATTCCAAAACGAGACTTTAGTCAAGATTTGGAAGGTTTTAAGATGCGTAAATTAATTTTTTTTCATATGATGCTGCGATGAGTGGGTATGCGTTTTTTTTTACTCAAAGTGAATATTTATGATCCAGGGAGTGGGTAAGTATATGTTTAAGGATTTACGATTAGGTTTAAAGATAGTTTTAGTTTTTCAGTTGTTTTAATCCTCCTTTCTGTGGTGCTCAGTGTGAGTGTTATCGCACTAAAAAAGCTCAGGAAGGCATCACGACATACGAAGGCTTGGCCAGAGACACCAATCTTGCTGGGCGTTTGCAGGCAAACATGCTCATGGTTCGTATGAATGTATTGGGTTACCTCAACACCCAAAGTGACACCAGCTTAAATCAAAAAAATGCGGTCGCTGCAAACCAGACAAGAGCGTCAACTGGGGAGATTGCGCATTTATCAGAGCAGCTCAAAGAGTTGATTGAACAATTTAAGATATTACCATTGTTGGTTAATATTGAAGAGCGCATTTGTTACAGTCTCCTCTTTTTTTACTTGTTGCGCATCAGATTTGAATATCTACAGATAAACACACGAGAAATGAAACTGAATATATTTGACCTAATTACACCAACGTTATACTGGGTGCTGACTTTCTTATGGTTGGTTATTGTGGTTATCTATTTGGTCAAACTGAGGCAATTAAAGACTGTTAATGGCGCTATTGGCAGTTCGCTTGCAACTCTCCTGGTAATCCTCACCATTGATGCCTCTAGGACCATCATTGAAAGTGTCTATTTTGGACTGTATTTCAACTCGATGTATGGACTATTACCTAAGGCTATTCACGATTTATTGTCGCAGCCCGCTTTACTTATTATTCCTAAATTAATCAATATTGTTGCTGGCTTACTTATTATATCTCTTCTCCTTAGGCGCTGGATACCAAAAGAGCTTAGTGAGCGCCAAGAGATACTTTTTTCGCTGGAGAAAGCTAAAAAGTCTTCATTCGACAACCAAATCTTATTCACATCAATTTCCAATGGTACAACTGACGCCTTTATTTTCACCGATGCAAATCGCGATATTATTTCAGTTAATCGCAACCTGGTAATCATGTTGGGCTATTCCGCTGATGAGCTTGTCGGAGAAAATGTATCAATTCTTTACAGAAGTATTGAAGAGTACGAGCAGTATGGTCAAACATATTTTAATCAAACAGCTGATGATAAGGCCAAGCCATACAACGTAAACTACAAGCACAAGGATGGCAGTATCATTGTCGGTGAAACTACACGAATTGTGGTCAAAGATGCTGATGGTCAAATTCAGGGCTACATGGGGTTAATTCGAGACGTTTCCGAGCTTAACAAGACAGAGAGAGAATTGCAGGCTAGTCAGGCAGCGCTGGCTTACCATATCCAAAATACCCCGCTGGGATACATTTCAAGCGATAAAGATTTCAATTGTATTGAAATGAATCAGTCGGCGGAGGCCATATTCGGTTACTCCGAAGACGAAGTTAAAGGGCTCTGTTTACAGAATTTTTTGGTGTCCGAAGCAATTAGACCTGATATCGAAAATGTCATTCAGCAACTAATACAAAGCAATAAAGGCTCCATCAATGTAAATGAAAACATCACAAAAGATGGCCGCAATATCATTTGCGAATGGCATAACACGCCAATTGTAAATGAGACCGGCGAAGTTATTGGCATTAAATCATTAGTCCAGGACATTACAGAAAATAGGCAAAATCAAATTGCTTTACTGGAGGCTAAGCGCAAATTACGAGTTCAAAACCGACGTTATGCTGAAGTGCTTTGGGGCGCTGACATCGGAACTTGGGAATGGAATGCGCTAACAGGTAAAGTCATATTCAATGAACGCTGGGCCGAAATGTTGGGGTATAGCCTTCAAGAACTTGAACCCATTACCTACGACACCTGGGAAAAAAGGCTGCATCCCGATGACATAAATAAGGCCAAAGAAATGTTAAGGCGGTGCTCCGATGGCGAGACTGAAACCTTAGAGTGTGAGTTCCGGATGCAGCACAAGAATGGTGACTGGATATGGATACTTGATCGCGGACGGGCAGTAAAATGGAACAACGATGGCAAGGTGATTCGGTTATCTGGCACCCATCAAGACATTACCAAGAGTAAGCTAGCGGAAGAAAAGCTCAAGCTCGCCGCAAGCGTATTCACTTATGCCAGAGAGTGCATCACCATCACTGATACGAACGGTGTAATTGTGGATGTTAATGATGCATTTTGCGTCACCACAGGCTATGCGCGCAATGAGGTGATTGGCCAAAATCCACGTCTGCTTCAGTCTGGACGCCATTCGCTTGAGTTCTATAAACAGATGTGGGGCTCGTTAGAAAAAAATGGTCATTGGACCGGCGAAATCTTGAACAAGCGTAAAAATGGCCAAGTTTACCCAGAGATGCTCACAATTAGCTCTGTATTTGATGATGCCGGAGTTGTGGCAAACTACGTGGGCCTATTTAATGACATCACGCAGATTAAAGAGCATCAGAACCAATTAGAGCGTATTGCTCATTATGATTCATTAACCCGTCTACCGAACCGGACATTGTTATTAGACCGTCTCAATCAATCTATGAAATATACCCAGCGCCAAAAGTCATTATTGGTAGTCGCATTTCTTGATTTAGATGGGTTTAAAGAAGTGAATGATACCTACGGTCATACCCTTGGTGATGAATTATTAATAGTAGTTTCCTCTCGGATGAAAGCGGCTTTACGCAGCGATGATACCCTGGCTCGTGTCGGCGGGGATGAGTTTGTTGCTGTGATGGGAAATGTTGAAACCGTAGAAAGTTGCGAACCTCTTTTTGAACGACTGTTACTGGCCGCATCAGAGCCTATCGTCTTGGGAGGTGTAAAGTTGGAAATATCCGTCAGTATTGGGGTTGCCACGTTTCCACAAGATGGTGTCGATGCAGATCAACTGATACGCATTGCTGATCAAGCCATGTATGTGGCGAAGCAAGAGGGGAAAAACCGATATCGATTGTATGATTCTGAACACAATACCAATTTGGTTCGTCATCACGAAAAAATAGAGCAGGTGCGTACGGCTCTAGATAAAAATGAATTCATTCTTTATTACCAGCCAAAAGTTAACATGAAAACAGGGGCAATTATAGGTGTTGAAGCCTTGATCCGATGGCAGTCCCCCTTGCGAGGTATCGTCGGCCCTAATGATTTCTTGCCTGCCATTGAAAACCATGTGCTTAGTATAGAGCTTGGCGAGTGGGTAATTAGCACCGCTCTTAGACAGGTTGAGCAGTGGCAAAATTTAGGGCTAGACGTTCCTGTCAGTGTCAATATCAGTGCAATTCAATTACAGAGTAAAGATTTTGCAACGCGCTTAGCGCATCTATTAGCAGGATTTCCTGAGGTTTCTCCTCGTTCTATAGAGCTAGAAGTGCTTGAAACCAGCGAGATAGGTGATTTGTTGCAGGTTTCTGAAACTATGCACGCCTGTATTAAATTGGGGGTTAATTTTGCATTAGATGACTTTGGAACGGGCTACTCTTCATTGAGTCACCTCAGGCGCCTGCCGGCGAATTTGATTAAAATAGACCAGACCTTTGTCCGAGATATGTTGATTGACCCGAATGACTTGGTGATTGTGAAGAGTGTCGTGGCGCTTTCTAGTTCATTTAAACGTGATGTGATTGCAGAGGGGGTTGAGACCATTGCGCACGGTACAGCACTTTTAGAGCTAGGTTGTGAATTGGCTCAAGGGTACGCAATTGCAAGGCCAATGATGGCTAAGGACATTCCTGACTGGGCGGAAAAATGGCACCCCGATGAAGCGTGGTTAAGCTCATCAACAGTTAACACATGTGAGGGTTTGTAAATGAAATGTCGATTTTGACGCCCAGCACCAAGAACTTGTGAACCTTATAAACAAGTTTAGCGCTTCGTTTGCCGATAATTCGTTGTGCACAAAAGATACTGAGATTGTACTTCAAGAGCTGTTGGCCTACACGGTTTACCACTTTGATGAAGAAGAGTCATTAATGCAGAACTCTAAGGTAGACCCAAGGCATATTGCAGCACACAAAAAAGAGCATAAGCAGTTCATCGATGAAGTCTTGTTTATACAAGGTGCGGCAAACAACCAACAATCAGATTCGCCTCAGATCCTCCTTGATTTCCTCATACATTGGCTTGCATATCATATTTTGGGTTTAGACCAAACTATGGCGCGTCAGCTCGATGCCATGGAGAGTGGTTACACCGTAAACGTCTAGCGAACGGCACCTAGCAATTTATCTTTGCTTGATATTCCACGGCAATAATGACTCAACCTCGGATGAGGTCTCTGCCAAGCCTTGCAGGCACTTGGCGATATACTCATGCACGATAAGGTTATTGGCCTTGGCGGTTTCGATGAGGCTATAAAGAATTGCGCTTGCGCGAGCGCCTCGCGGCGTATTTGAAAATAGCCACGCCTTGCGACCTATCACAAACGGTTTTATCGCCCGTTCGGCGCGATTGTTGTCGATAGTTAATCGGCCATCATCTAAGTAACGCCTGAACTTTTCAAATTGATTCAGCGCATAAAGGATGGCTTTACCCAATGCCATTTTCGGGGGGATTTTATCT
>NZ_JBSQBN010000140.1:0-11256 GCF_053850585.1 Shewanella sp. A22 | reverse complement strand
ATAAAAAATAACACATTCCCACCCTCCATGGCGGTCAGATGCTGGAGGTAGAGTAACGCAGGAGCTTGTTACCGAGGATCACTATTCGCTTCAATCATCTGCCTTGCCTACAGCACTTTGAACTCCCACTAAAAGATCACATATTTAATAGGATTGGTATAATACCCCCAACCTAGGTTGGCTCCCCCCACCAGTAAAACTACGGTGTACTCATAAGCACAAGTGCATCAAAAAAGCACTTCAAACAAGGCCACAGCCTAGCCTACTTATTGACAATAAAACGTTACCACATTGTTAAGTATTTGATTTATGACGATGATAGCTATAAGTTATTGTCATTACATCCATTTTATCTATCTGGAAACGTCAATGTCGACTTTGTTCAAATTTATCAAAGGTGCTTTATTCAGCATTCTTGTTATTGCAATCATCCTTGTGGCGTTTAATTGGCAAAGCGTTAATCGCTTATACAGCGTGGTCACCTTATTTAATGAATCATTAGTCGTAAATAATTTTTCCCATATGAAAGATGTCTTTTTTAACAAAAAAATCGATAAGCAAGGCGAGCCTTATGTATTCGACGTCGCCTTAACGCCTTTGCCTGAATCGTTTATCTATAGAAACAGCTCAACCAATACCGAAGCGTTTCTCAACCGCAGAGCAACAACCGCCTTACTGGTGCTAAAAGACGACAAAATAACCTATGAGCAATATTTTTTAGGCACTAAAAGCGACGACAAACGTATTTCTTGGTCAATGGCTAAATCATTTGTGTCGATATTGTTTGGCATGCAAGTCGATGCAGGCAACATTGATATCGAAAAAACTGTCGGCTTTTACCTGCCAGAACTGGCTAAATCTGGTTATGGCAAGGTCAAAGTAAAACACGTATTACAAATGTCGTCTGGCGTTAAATGGAACGAAGACTACCAAGACTTCTATTCTGACATTAACAAAATGGGGCGTGTACTGGCCATCGGCGGCTCGTTAGATCAAATGACCAGCGAACTGATTAATGAGTCAGCCCCAGGTAAAGCATTTCATTATGTCAGCATGGACACCCACGTTATTGGCATGATACTCAGGCGAGTCACCGACAAATCGTTAGTCGAGCTTTTACAGCAAAATATTTGGAACACCATTGGTATGGAAAGCGACGCCTATTGGCTTACCGACTCCCAGGGCACTGCCTTTGCCTTAGGCGGCTTAAATGTTACCACCCGCGACTACGCCCGCTTTGGCCGATTATTGCTTAATAATGGTGAGTATAACGGCAAGCAAATTATCTCTGCGGAGTGGATAAAAGCCGCCACTACACCCCAAGCGGAATACCTTAAACCGCAAAAAGACAAGCTCGGCTACGGCTACCAAATTTGGTTACCACCAGAAGCACAGCAAGGTGAGTTTTTCTGTGTCGGCGTATACGGACAATATATTTATGTAAACCAACAACACCATGTTGTGATAGTGAAAAACAGTGCTGATTTAGGCTTTCAAGACGCATTAATTTCTAAGCACGAAACCATCGAATTTTTTCGAGAGATCGTAGCGTCATTAGAATAATACCTAAACACAACATGAATGAGACAGCAAAACCGCTTGGGCGAGCCACCCTTTTATGGCTTTGCCCAATAGGCTTAACAATACATAACCGTGCAAAACGTTAGCGAAAGGACAAGTCGTCAACATTTCGATGAAAATTTTTCACATTTATGGTTTTTACTCGTGGTCATTTTTTATTTGACGATAATTTAATCAAAAAATGCCATCCGCGCGCTACCTTATGTCTCCAACATTATAATTTCAAATGGTTTTTATGAAAGTCTATCCGCATCAAGCTCCCCATTACCCCCCCATTTATTTACAAAAGTAAAAGTTTGTTTTGCGATCAATATATGAATTATCAAAATTGTAACTAGTAATCATTCTCATTAACATTTATACATACCCCCTTCCTCGCTTTGAGTGATGAGATTAAGACATGTTTTGATGTCATAACCTGGATCTCAAGAGATAGTTTGGCTATTTACAGAATAGATGGGTTGATAATGAAAGAAGTGAATAAGTTGAAGTACACCGCTGTTGCTATCGCCGTATGTTTAGGGCTACCACATGCAACCACTGTTTATGCACAAAATGAAGATCTTGATAGCTTAAACATCGAGAGAATAGAAGTGCGGCATCAACGACAAGCCTATCGTGGAGATGTGCCGCTCAAAGAAACCCCCCAAGCAGTAAGCATTGTAAATGGTGATTTATTACAAGATGCTGGCATTGTTAGTTTTCAAAACGCCTTAGACTTAGCCAGTGGTATCGAAAGGCAAAACAGTTTTGGAGGAATGTGGGATAGCTTTGCTATTCGAGGTTTTGCCGGAGATGAAAATCTACCATCAGGCTATTTAGTCAATGGCTTTAGTGCCGGTCGGGGTTTCAGCGGGCGTAGAAATACAGCCAATATTGAGAGTATTGAAATACTTAAAGGCCCTGGTTCAGCACTTTATGGGCGCAGTGAACCTGGGGGAACCGTCAATATCATAACCAAAAAACCACAGTTTTTCGAAGAGGGTTACTTACAAATATCTGCTGGTAATCATGGCACTCGTCAAGCCGAAGCTGACTACACCAATGCATTGACTCACGATCTAGCGTTTCGCATCAACGGCGCTTATGAAAACTCAGATAGCTTTCGTGATGATGTGGAAATCAATAGTGCGACATTTAACCCGTCTCTACTTTGGAATATCTCAGATAATACTAATTTAACTTATGAGCTAGAGTTCTTAGATCAAGAAACAACGTTTGATCGCGGCATCGTCGTACTTGATAATACCTCAGCCTCTATTCCCGTAAACCGCTTTTATGGTGAACCAGAAGACGGGCCTATCGCTATTCAAGCAACGGGGCATCAGCTCGTCATACAGCATAATATCAATGATGGCTGGGATATGTTGGCAGGTATTGGGCTACGAGACTCGTCATTTAAAGGCTTTTCTTCCGATGCAGAGTTGTCTGGCAGCCGTCAGCTAGTCTATAGCGATGCAGAAACGCTTGTTAGACAAAGACGCCACAGAGACTTTGATGCATCCGACATTTCAGCTCGGCTTGAATTAAGCGGCAAAGTTCAAACGGGTGCATTGATACATCATTTATTAATTGGTATTGACGGCTACGATTATCAGCTTGAGTCATTACAAAGCCGTTGGCGTGTTGCTGGCGGTTCAGGTGATAGCACCTATGCAACAAATCTCTTAGAACCAATATATGGCCAAGATCGCCCAGAAGTCTCACCATTTGTGGACCAGTTAGAAGAGCAAGAGTCTTTAGGCGCTTACATTCAAAATCAAATTGATTTGAATGATCAATGGAAAATATTGCTTGGAATACGGTTTGACAAATTTGAGCAAACCATCACCAACAACTTCAATGGAAACATTGCACAGCAAAACCAGAACTCAACAAGCCCAAGGGCGGGTTTAGTCTACAACGCCAACGAAAATATAACCCTTTATACTAGCTATGCCGAAGGTTTCAGACCCAACTCAGGGGCTGGAGCAAATGGTGAAACGTTTGAGCCTGAAGAGAGCAAATCTTATGAAATGGGCATGAAATGGTCTACCGATAATGATGTATTTAATGGTTCATTGGCATTATTCAAAGCGCAAAAGAGTAATATTTTAACTGCAGATCCTGTCAATACAGGTTTTTCTGCGGCACTTGGTGAAGCACAAAGCCAAGGTATAGAGCTCGACATTCATTCTCAAATTGGTGAAAACACAACCCTGTCATTAGCATATGCTTATACCGATGCAGAAACGGTCAATGATGTGGTAAACGCCGACTGGGGTGTTGCCATTCCTTCTGGTTCTAAGCTCATCAATATTGCCGAAAACACCGCTAATATCACTTTGCAGCATTTCATGGTTATCAATGATTATGAGGCCAATATCGGTGCAAGCATTAACTATGTTGGCGATCGTTTAGGTGAAACAATAGACCCAGAATATGTATTGCCTTGGTATACCGTCACACGGCTTTTTGGCTCTATTGATTTAAGTGAAAACTATGAACTTAAATTCGATATAGAAAACTTATTTGACGAAGAATACTACTCAAGTTCTTACCACAAGCTTTGGACAATGCCTGGCGCCTCTCGAACTTATCGAGTCAGTGTTAAATATAAGTTCTAAACCTCCAAACGCGGCCTGCGGTTACAGGCCGCGTTTTCATTGCAGTGAATCACTGAGACCAAATACATATGAAACAAACAATGATTAAGATATTAATATGCAGCTTCGCTCTGCTTTCGCTTAATGCCAATAGCCACGGAATATGGTTTGCTGAGCGATCGTCTCAATTGGCTCTGGTTTATGGCGAAGGAGCCGATGACTTAGACACGGTTAAACGACATCAGAAAATCAAAAACGTTACTGGCTTTAACCCTAACTGGATACCAGTAAACACACAACTTGTTGCCACTGGACCATTACTAACATTAACCAACCAAGAAGAAATAACCGCGGTTGCTGCAATGTTGGATAATGGGTTATGGAGCAAAACACCAGATGGTACATGGCACGCAAAAGGACGAGATGCTTTTCCAAACGCATTGCTAAGTGAGCACACAATAAAATATGCCGTGCATCTTCGTGGTGAGTTACGCGAAATCCCTGTACTGCCTCAGCAAAAGTTACAAATTCATCCAGTTGGTAAAACATTTCCCCAGCAGAAAGGTTCAGATGTGATATTTCAAGTCCTTCTGGATGGCAAACCTGTGGCTGGTGCGAGGGTAATTCGTGACTTTGTGAATGATCCTGATGCAGAAGTACTGCTATCAGATATACAAGGTCGAGTTGTTATAAATGTGCGCAATCAAGGACTCAATGTCATCGCTGCTATTGTTGATACCCCAGCAAAGAAAATTGATGTTATAGACAAAGTAGAGCATTTAGCGACGTTATCCTTTGTTTTACCCCATGCAGCTGAATAATTTTCCGCCATGCTGATAAACGAATATTAATTATATCTACCGTTAAGAGCTTTATAGTGAATACCATAATAAACAAAAAGTTGAGTCAAACTACAGACGTAATTATTGATCAACCAAAAAATAGAATTACTGCTATCGACGCCTTACGTGGGTTAGTCATGCTGCTAATGCTTGTTGACCATGTAAGAGAACGGTTTTTCTACCATCATGTGTTAACCGATCCCATGACATTAGCTGACACCGATACGTCATTATTTGCAACGCGCATGCTCACTCACTTATGTGCGCCAGTTTTTGTTTTTTTAACGGGTTTATCGGCTTGGCTTTATGCTCACCCGCACAATAAGCCTGAACGGTCTCCTCAGCATTATTTATTGAAGCGCGGTTTATTTCTTATTGTAATAGAAATAACCCTGATTAATTTTTCATGGTTTGGCAATTATCAGGCGTTGTACTTACAAGTGATATGGGCAATAGGAATAAGCATGATTGCCTTGGCACTTGTCGTAAATTTGCCAAGATGGTTCATTGGTGTATTGGGTATAGGTATTATTTTTGGCCACAATTCATTGACCTTTATTTCATTTTCAACACACGAATGGGGTTACCATTTATGGACTATTCTCCATGACCGAGGTTACTTATACCTTGGTGAAAGCTTTAAAATAAAAGCCTCTTATCCTGTGTTACCTTGGATTGGCGTTATTTTTATTGGCTATTTTTCAGGCACCTTATACACCCATAAAACTGAAGCACAACAGCGTAAAAAATGGTTGTTAATGGCTGGTGCTGGCTCACTACTAAGCTTACTTATTTTACGAGGACTAAACCTATATGGTGAAACGATGCCTTGGATTGTCAGCTCAAATTTAGCGGATATGTGTAAATCATTTTTTAATTTTTCAAAGTACCCACCATCACTATTATTTTTGTTGCTCACATTAGGTGTTGGCGTCTTGCTATTGGTATTACTTGAAAAAGCAGGTGACAAAATTACAAAATTGCTTTCCGATTTTGGCTCAGCACCAATGTTTTTTTACATATTACATCTCTACCTACTGCTCATCACTTATCGTATTGTTGAAGTTTTTTTTGAACCCAATCACGGGGACTACAGAGGTGTTGACCATATTTGGCAAATATGGGGGATTGCAATAGCCATTGCCATCATGCTCTATTTTCCAACTACATGGTTCGCTGAGGTGAAGAGAAACAGTCAATCTATTTGGATAAAATATTTTTAACCAATAAACAGTACCTTTGCAGTTTTATCGGCAATAGAAAAAGTGGGCACTGCAACAGACCCACTTTCGCGTAGCGCGCGCCAACAACGTCATGTTGTTATTGTTAAAAACAGTGCCAATTTAGACTTTCAAGATGCGTTAATGACTAAGCACGACACCATCGAATTGTTCCGTGAGATTGTACGGTCATTAGCGTTCCCCATCACCACACCACCAAGCCTAACCACGACAAAATAGTCGCCAGTTGCAGCAAAATAGCCTGGGTGAGTCACCCTTTCATAACTACGCCTTACAGGTTAAATACCAAATAACAGCCTATTGCCACTTACATTTTTATAAAACGGGGAGTATATTATTTCTGCAGATTCATGGAATTAGATTTGCAATCTGTAACAACGTTCGCACCACAATCAAGGATGACAATGACAAGCTTGTTTACTAATTTATTCGCTGTAGCCATATTGCTTTCAGGCATATTGCTGATCGCGGTGCTGATGAAAGTCATGCTCAAGTATCGCGAGTACACGGTAAAACTACCCGTCGATCGTGACCAACTTCAGCGTATTCCCGCTTTTGGCTTACAGCAACAAATCCAAGACTTACAGTTCGATTTAATCTCCGGTTTAAGCATGGCATTAATGGTTGTCAGTTTTCCGTTTGCTTATGAAAGTATCCAAACACATATTGCTGCAAGCACATTCCCAATTACGTTCATCCCAATTGTAATCATCGGCTTAACCTATTGCGGCTATAAAACGTGGAAGATCATTACCAAACTCACTAAATTACGCCTAGGCCACACCGCAGAAATCGCCACTGCCAATGAGCTAATCGGCTTACAAGCTTTGGGCTATCAAGTGTTTCACGACATCCAAGCAGACGGCTTTAACATCGATCACTTAGCCATAGGTAAAAATGGCGTATTCGCCATCGAAACCAAAGGCCGCCATAAGCGCAAACGCGACAGTAAATCGACTAGCGCTACCCAAGGTAAAGACTACCAACTATTTTATAAAGACGGCCGTTTACACTTCCCGTCTTGGACAGAAACCAAGCCGATCGAACAAGCAACTCGCCAAGCAATCCCTAATAAAGAGCAGGTCAGTAAATGGCTCACCAAAGCTATAGGGCAAACCATCCCTAATAAAGAGTTTGCCAGCCAAACAAAACCACCGTTTGCACTTTTTTGTAATAACAGAGTTAAATCACAAACAGCTGGTCAAAACCATACCGGCCGTCCGAACCCAAGCACTCACCCAACAACAAGTCGACGCGATAGTGTATCAAGTCGCGCAGAGATGTTTGAGTAAGAGTGAGGTAGGGAAATGATAGCTATTGGAAGGTTTAGTCCGCCTGCACTTATGATGATTGAGCAAACCAGAACAACTTACAAAAGAAACATAAAAAAATGCTAATTCCAGATAATAATGTAATATCATTAAATCAACAATTTACGTATAGAAAACTAGAGTTAATAATGATGAATTTTTTTGTTAAAGCTATTGTTTTATTAGTATATTCTATGCCTGTCCTTTCGAGTGAACTTAGTGTAGTGGAAGAAAAGAATCAAACTACTGCTAATAATGTTCAAAACACAGAAATAATTGACTCTTTAACCTCTATATCTGAATCACTAGATACTTTAGCAAAAGCCACCATCCAGCTGTCTTTGACTTCAAATGAAATAGTCGACCATAAAATTAAAGCTGATTATAGAGAGCTCCATTACAAAATACTACAAAGTTCTAAAGCCATCAATGAAGCAATAGCAAAAGGCTCACTTAGTAATGAACCGCCCAATGATTACCCTCGGCTAAAAACAAGAGTAGATAATTTATATCAACATCATGATTTTTTTACGTATGCTGATTTTGCTGCTATCGCAATAACTTCAGTATCAGTACTTATAACTATTGTTGGCCTCGCTATTGCGGCACTTTCTTTTTGGGGGTATAAAAATATAAAAAACACAACAACAAAAACTGCTGAAGCTGTGGCGGAGAAAGTTGCAGGCGATACAACAGAACAAAAAATTGATAATGTCGTCAAGTGCAAACTAGAAGAACTTATAGATGAAGGGAAATTTACAAAACATTTAGAAGATGTAGTTGATGCATTTATCCTCAGAAATAAAAATGATAACAAAAGCGTAAATTGGGACGAATTAGATAACGATATCAATTGGGATGAATTTAACGCAGCAATTGATAGTGTCGAAAAAGGTGATGAGTAATGACTTCGAGAGAATGGAGAAAGTTAACCGCAGAGCAAGTTGCAATAATAAAAACTCACCAAACAGATTTTCCTATAAAAGTTGGAGCCATTGCTAAAGATCTTGGACTAATTGTGAAGGCATCAACCTTGCTAGGTAATATTTCTGGCGAAATAAAAGAGACAAATGGTAAAGTAATAATACGAGTCAATCGACATGATGTTAAAAATCGTCAAAGATTTACTTTGGCCCATGAGATTGCTCATTTTCTACTTCATCGCGATCTTATTGGGGATGGCATTACTGATGATGCGCTTTTTAGGTCTAAACTTTCAACTGCAATTGAAACTGAAGCCAATAACTTAGCTGCTGATATACTGATGCCAATGCATCTATTGACTCGCCACAAAAAAATCAATGAAAGCAATCACAAAGGTGAAGCTTTATATGAAAAGCTTGCACAAGATTTTGAAGTTTCACCAACATCTTTAAAATATCAATTAGATAATTATAGAGGTTAATTTGTTTTCATTAGAACAAAACTTGCTGTTCCAATACGCGCCTATCCTTGCATTAAATCCTTCTGAAATGACTGCTCTGGAGCAGTTACCTGAAAAAGATAAAGATGCTATTTTACCAATGTTTCCATTGAAAGGATGGACTACGGCTCATAATCTTAAGAGCTCTATAGAAAGAATCAATAAATCAATTAACGGCAGAAAATTCATTGCTGATATTGATAGTGATTTTATCTTCCAAAACAAGAAGTATATTGCTACTCATGAATACCCTAGACATGTTCATGAAGAAATCCATCTACTACTGAATTCTAATAATGGATACGATAATTGGGTTAAATTTATACAGAGCACTCCCAATGCCATACCAACTCTGCAGCTTGATAATCTAGAACAGTTGGATAGACAAATTATATCTTTAGCTAATTTAAACCGTGGATTGGTTATTCGCTTCAAAATGCAAAGTAGTTCTGCAACGCTCTTTAATACTGTAGCCAGATCTTTAGTAGGGAAAAATATAAGCCAGCTATTGTTTATATTTGACCATGAAGATGTTGGAAGATTAGACATTTTAGAGGTTGGTAAACATGCACAGTTGATACAAAGTATGCATCGTCTATTCCCTAGAGCAATCTTTTCAATATCATCAGCATCTTTTCCTTCAAGTTTTGCTGGTTCATATCGTGGAGAGATCCCTATATACGAAAGATTACTTTTCAATGGAACATATAAAAACTGCACAGCCGACATTACAATGCTTTACTCCGACCGCGGTGGGGCGAGAGCTGCCAAGCTTAGTGGGGGTGGCTCAACTCCTCCACCAAGAATTGACTACGCATTGAAAAATGACTGGCGCTTTATTCGAAAAGAGTTTGAGGACTCTCAAAATATTGCTCGTGGAGAAAAAGAGAGACTATACAAAGAAGCGGCTATAGAAATGATGCATAGTGATTACTGGATTAAAGATCTCAAACTTTGGGGGGTCCAAATGATAGAGAAAACCTCCGAAGGAGATACATTTGGTATAACCTCTCCAAACCGAGCTACAGCAGTAAGAATAAATTTACATTTATATCAACAACTCCATTATAACGATGTTATAGAAGATCTTGATACAGATGAAGACTGGGTTGATTAATTTTTAACACAGTTTAGGCGGCTCAAAGTCATCTAAATTATCATCGAGCCCTATAGCGTTAAGAGCATGGACAATATCATCAACACTATCTGGTATTATTGTAGGCTTCATATTATGTAGCTTAAATCGACTTAATAAATTGATATCATTTGGGGTAATCTTTCTACCGATAACTTGATCAAAAAACATTTTTGAAGATAGCTGGTATCTTTGAGTAAGGGCCTTAAAAGCAGCATCTCTTAATAAACTATGGTTAACTTTAGATAAACAGCTAATTAAGTCCTGCCTTCGTTTTGATTGTGATTTTATGCCAATTCTATTTACTACTTTGCTTAAGTCAGAGACGCTCATCATATCAATGAAACTATTAGGATTTTTAATTAATTTTTTTCTTCCTTTTTGTTTCACGATAATTTTGTTTCTCTGAATTTCCCACAGAGCTACTGATGTAGGAATCATACTTAATACTGCACCCACATGTTTACTTGCAACAACTACGAAGACTTTGTCAAAAAATTGTGAATAGATATCTATCTGGCCTTTGAGCCTAGTAAGACTATCAGCTTCACTTTTTATTTCAAACCCCCACAACTCTTTCCCTTTAGTAATAGCAAGGTCAACTCTACGAGAAGCACCGTCTACTGTAAACTCATTAAAAACTGTATCTAAGGAAGAAATAAAACCATTTGAAATCAGAAAATTAAGTACCATCGATTTAATTTCAGGCTCCAAAACTCTCCTATTAATATCTTCCTCAATCATAAAATCACCTAACAATATTTACTTTGAATAGTAGTAAAGTATAACAATTAAATTCGAGAATTTCCCCTAATAAATGGGGTCAGACTCTGACCCCACTTATCACGTTAGGCTTAGCTGGTGAATACTTCTATAAACTCAGGAAACGCTTTATCCCTGCTGAACTTCTGCCACCAGCATGGTTAGACTGGCCACTGCGCATGCTTACAATACAATAAATGGGGTCAGAGTCTGACGAATCCCCATGAAATAACAAACAGGAACAATAAGATATTTTAAATTAGGTGGGAACATTCATGGCATTTGGTGATCAAATTTATCGCCAAACAAAAATTACCACGAGTAAATGCCATGAATGCAAAACAAGTTTTATCAAAATGTCTCTCACTTGTCACCCC
>NZ_JBSQBN010000013.1:0-57391 GCF_053850585.1 Shewanella sp. A22 | reverse complement strand
GATACTGGAGGTAGAGTAACGCAGGAGCTTGTTACCGAGGATCACTATTCGCTTCAATCATCTGCCTTGCCTACAGCACTTTGAACTCCCGCTGAAAGATCACATATTTAATAGGATTGGTATTAGCCGTCTCTAGTGCAAAATAATCCATAGCGTGGTTGCTACAGAATAAATCATTAGCACACAAGCGATTGATGTAAAAGGCTTTCGTTTTAACAGCTTTTGAAACAGATAAGGTGTACTTTGTGAATATTCTTGTACGGGTAGGCCTTGTTGAAAAAAGTGTAAACTTTGCTTAAACGACTCTGCATTCAAATAGCGTTGTGCTGGTTGATTTGATATTGCTTTATTGATGATGGCATTAAGCTCAATATTGTTTATTTTACTCATATCACCCGTTGCGGTAACAACACCTGAGAGTAAATAGTGCAGTATTACTCCAAGAGAATAAACATCGGTTTGGGCTGTACACGTATGGCCAGCTATTTGCTCTGGCGCACTCCAATGGCGAGTAAATGCCGGCACAAAATGTTCGCTATTGTCATTGTTATCACAAATTTGTTGCTTGTACTTTCTTGCTAGGCCAAGGTCAATTAATACTAAGTGTCCTTGGTCATTGATAATAATATTTTGTGGCTTAAGGTCACCATGAAAAAAGTGTTGTTGATGAAGGTAGTTCACTGCACCTAGTAATTGTTCGAAAACATTAAGCTTTTGTTTTATATTTATTTTATTGTTGGCGAGCCAAACATCTAACCCTTGCCCATCGATGTAATCCATCACAATACAAGCATGGCCTAACACTTCAGACACGCCGTAAATATTGCACACATTTGGGTGATCCAGTGTCATTAGAATTGAGGCTTCATTATAAAAAATAGCCTTTTGCTGGTGAGACGATAATTTATTGGTTCGCAAAATTTTAATGGCGGCTTTGTGTATTTTTGTATGGCCCTTATCGTAGCTTTCTATACGTTGTTCACCTTGGAAGACTAACCCCATCCCGCCGGATTCAGACACAAGTTGAGTAATGGTAAACCCCATAACTTGCTGACCAATCAATTCATCTTGAGAAATAGGCGCCTGATTTGAATACTGTTGTGATATTAACTGGCTACTTGATAAAGGGGTGTCATCAATGATCAGCATTTTTTCAAGTGCTAATACTTGTTCGGGATAATCTTGCTTTAAAGGCAATAACCGCTGCTGTTGTTCTGTTGTCGTTAAACTCGCCAACTCACTGTATAAGGCAACAATATCTATCATTCAGTTAACTTTGCTCTAAGCCACACAGTGGCAAACTTTAAGTCGTTATCGACTGTTCTTGATGATAACCCCAACATGTCTGCGATTTGTTGATGCGACACCATCGCAAAGTTCTTTAATTCAAATACATCTGCTTGCCTTGGGTGTGACAATTGGAGTAGCTCTAAAGCTGAAGATAGCGCAAGGTTTTCGGTCCAATTTGGTAACATCATCTCTGCATCATTTAATTGCGAATGCAAAAATTTGTGTTTAGCTTGCTGGTGATTCACCACCGATTGATGGGGCTTTCCAAATAACAAATGCCATACCGACACGCGGACATAATCAAAAAAATGTTGCCTGTTTTCAAATGGTTGTTCATCGTTACGCCAACGGTGCAATTTGACCACTGATTCATTGGCTAATTCTGTAACTGAGGCATCGTGTAAAATGGTTTCATTAGGTCGATGTTGGCTGAGATATTTTTCAACAATCGCGCGAATATCTTGGTAAGCATAGGTGAGAAATTCCTCACTTTGGTGCTTATCTCTATTTTGCCAACCCACTAATAATTCAGTGGCATTGGTTAACTCTCTAATTGACACGACAGTCCCTATTTTTGACATCGATTACCCCCTAATTATCATCTACTTCGGTTGCCATTACTAGCTATTAAGTTCGCACTATTGTAAATCATTGAGGCTAATAATGGTCAGTTGTTGCTGTAAAGTAAAAGTGTCTATCCAGTAACGATTGTGATGACAAATAATGCCATCAACCGGGCTGTGTCCGTGAATGACAAAGTCGACATCATTAATGCCTGTACAGCTATCAATACTATGTAAAGGTCTGCTCCATAATACTTGCCATATATCGTCTTCAGTCAACACTCCTTTTTGCATTTTTTGCCAGCTAGATGCGGCAGAGGCATGACTAATACCAATAGACTTACCATTAACGTCTATGGTTCGCGTTAATGGCACTGTAATATCAATGATGGTTTTCCAACGGATTAACAAGTCAAATCGATGCATATGCTGTGTCAACCAGACGCCACCTTTTTGACGTAAAAAGTCCCAATAACGCGAACATTGAAAGCCTAATAAAAATAGTTGTTCATGATTGCCCAACACAGAAAAAAACCATTTTTTTGTGAGCAAGTCTAAGCAATCAATACTTTCGTCACCTTTATTGATCAAATCGCCGGTACAAAAGAGGCGGTCAGTTTGAAAGTTAAATTTAAGTGCCAATAATTGCGCATAAAGTGCGTGTATCTGGCCATGGATATCGCCCACGATATAGTCTTTACCCACTAAATTGGCATTATTGTAAATGTGCTGCTTTCGAGGTTTAAATTGCATATATAACGCCTTATACCAATCCTATTAAATATGTGAACTGACCAGATATTTAATGAGATTGGTATTAAAAGTCGCCAGTTGTTAACTGACGACTTGAACCGAACAAGCTATTTTTGCACTAATTGAGCCCATAATGCATGGTTAGTTTTGTACCCAGGTTTAATGGTTGCCATTACCACCAATACAATGCTTATCAAAAATAGATAAAAACCAACATCGGCGTACTTCAAACCTTCTGCGACGGTTCGCATAATGTGTTTGGTGCTAACACCACCAAACATTTGTGCTGCTTGAAATATATCTGCAAGTTGTTGATATACGGTATAAGCAATCGACAATAATAGCAGCAGTAATAACCCCCTAGAGATGGTTTGTTTTACCCCAAGCAAGTGACTACATAAAGCGATAATGGTTAGTAAATATAGCCAAGTAGGCGTCATATCACTCAGTGGTACACTGCTTCCCATTATGTTGATAACAGGAAAAAATGTGCTCAACAGCATAAACGCTAAACTAAATACGGCAAAAAAGTTCATCAATTTTATGCCTGCTGGGTCTATCGCTAATGCCCGGTCCTTAGTATTCAAAAGGGTCGATTTAGCTTGCTCAAATGCTTGTGTTTGTTGTAAATCGTGAGTTAATTGGCTGGCAGTATTTTTGGCCTCACTGACTGCATCTAAGGCTTTATCTTTTAATGACATTGTTTATCCTTGTTAAGTTTATGCTTATCAAGCGCTTTTATGGTTTTATGTGTACCTTAAAGTTGCAGTATATGGTTAGCTAAAAGTTCTCTATCTAATCCAATGTCATCTTTTTCTGCCAACTCAATAATGTAATCAAGCTCGCACTCATTCAGCATTTCAATTTGTGAATCTGTCATCTGTTTAGTCTTACTTTTTACCCCTGCGACGTTAAAGCACGTGTTTAGCATTTTCATTTTGACTTTATAGTTAATCGAGGTGTTCCAATTTTGGATCCAAGCCAACTGTTCATCTTCTGATGAACTACCACATCCGACTAACATCAAACTACTTAACCCCAAGATTACACCGGCTTTAATGTTGTTTTTAATATTCGATTTCATCATTTTTCCCTTTATTGTGTTTAGATACTCAAGCAATACTCGATTTGGGTTAGCTTAATGAAACGAAATAAAATGATGAGTGACGTAAAAAGTAATTATTTACGCAAAAAAATACAGATAGAAAAATCAATCACTCTTAACAATGTTCAATTACACGTTAATAACCTTAAAATCAGTATCTTAGTGTTTTTGCACGTCTGTGGATTTTTGGGTTTTGTGAATATTTTAAGGTGAGCATTGCTGGATTATGTGATCTTCATTATCGGATTTCGATTATATCAAATGCGACTTCTGTTATTTTCACTGTTGAAACACTTCACCGCTGAGTAGATTAGTTATTAGTCTTAAAAAATGAGTTTCATCATGACATTACAAGAAAAAGTTACGCACATAGTCACGCACCCTTACCTGTCTCCTAAGCAAAAATCAAATTACTTATCTTTAGAGGCCGAAAATAGCCTGCCTTATTTGGTGTTGTCTGAGCAGGTTAATAATGCGCTGGCGCAAGGTGTTATTTGCGATATGTTTGAAGGCCATGCTCCATTTAAGCCACGATACGTGTTACCTGACTATGCTAAATACCTTAAGCAAGGTTCTGAATATTTGGAATTATCACCGGCTGAAGATTTTGATGATGCAATAAATGCGTTACTGATTCTTTATCATCATGTGCCGTCGGTCACAAATCTTCCTGTGTATTTAGGTCAATTAGACGTGCTATTAATGCCATTTGTACAGGAGCTTGAGCCTGATGCCATTTATCGTAAATTAAAGCGCTTTTGGATTTTGCTCGACAGAACCCTACCCGATGCCTTTATGCATGTGAATATTGGCCCAACCGATAACATTATTTGCCGGACCCTATTGCGAATTGATGCCGAGCTACAACAGATTGCACCCAATTTAACCTTTATGCACGACCCAGACATAACCCCTGATGATTTATTGCTAATGGCCACGACCAATATTTGCCAGTGCAGCAAGCCTCACGTTGCCAATTATCCATTACATGCGCAAACTTTTGATGAGCAAGGTTTTGGGATTGTTAGTTGTTATAACGCATTGCCTTTAGCTGGCGGTGCAAATACCTTAGTGCGGCTTAACCTTAAAGAAGTTGCTCAACAAGCCACTAATATCGATCACTTTTTTGACAAAATATTGCCTTACTATTGCCAATTAATGTTTGAGTTAATTGAAGTTCGCTCGGAATTTTTGCACCAAAAGTCACATTTTTTCGACAGCTTTTTGGTTAAAGAACAACTCATTGATGAAAACCGGTTTGCGCCTATGTTTGGCATTTACGGCATGGCTGAAGCGGTTAACATTTTACAAGCGCGTACATTTAGTACTGATATTGCTAGCCCAAACCATGGTTATGGTCATAACCATGATGCCAACCAACTTGGCCTAAAAATATCGGCTACATTAGCCCAAATAGTCACCTCGACGCCTGTTAGTTACGGTTTTAAAGGTCGAGCGTTATTGCATTCTCAAAGTGGTATTAGCGTGGATATAAATGTCACTCCAGGTGTGCGTATCCCTTATGGAACAGAACCCGATCCGATTAGCCATATTCAAGCACTAGCACAGCATCATCAGTACTATACGGCTGGAATTAGCGATATTCTCACTATAGATGAAACCGTTAAGTCTAATCCACAAGCCATGTTTCAACTGTGTAAAGGGGCACTGAGCTTAGGTTTTAGAGAGTTTAGTGCCAATGTTGCCAATAACGATTTAGTTCGCGTTACCGGTTATATGGTGAAACGTTCTGACATAACAGCATTTGCACAATGTGGCTCGCGCAGTAACACCACAGGGTTAGCGGCTGAAGCCGCCGTCAATACCGGCATATTACAGCGCCAAGCTCGGGTTATTGCACATGAACAGGCCCCTTTTGTTTATGCGTAGGCAAGCTGTTATTAGCCAAATTTTACCGTTTTCATGTGTTGATGGACCTGGCAGCAGATTGGTTATTTTCCTTCAAGGCTGCAATTATCAATGCAAGAATTGTCATAACCCACAAACAATCAGTCTGTGTGATGCTTGTGGTGATTGTATAGATCATTGCCCCCAACAAGCATTAACGCTGGTGCAGTCAAGCGCTCGAATAAAAGACAAAGCAAGTATTGTGTGGAACAGCAGCTTGTGCAGCGAATGTGATACTTGCCTAACGGTGTGCTCAACACAATCAACACCCAAAACACGGCATTATACGGTCGAGAAAATGCTTGAGATTATTAACAAACAAAGGCATTTCATTAATGGTATAACCATTAGTGGCGGCGAAGCGAGTTTACAACTGCCCTTTGTTATTGAGCTGTTTGACGCCATAAAATCATCTGAGCATTTATCGCAACTTCATTGCATGATCGACACTAATGGCAGCTTACCGTCATCGGGTTGGCATAAGTTACTGCCCTATTTAGATGGCGCGATGGTCGATTTAAAAGCATGGAACCAACAAACTCACCGGGACATTACCGGCCGCAATAATGATGCGGTATTTCGTTCAATAGCGTTACTTTCCCAGCACAATAAACTGCATGAAGTGAGATTGTTACACATTCCTGGTATCACAGATTATGATGCAGAGATTGACGCCTTAGCGGCTTATTTATTACGACTACCACACGAGACTCGAATTAAGTTAAACGCATTTCACCATCATGGGGTTAACGGCATTGCCTTAACGTGGCCACAATGCACACAAGCTGATATTGAAGGGTTAGCCGCACAACTTGCTAAACGAGGTGTCTGTAATATCATTCTGCCGACGTTATATTAAATGCAAATGCACTTATTGACTGCATTGTAATATTTGTTCATACAGCCAGCGGTGCGCAGGGTCGTTCATACTCTGGCGATGCCAAACAAGGCTGTAAGCAACTTTGCCATAATCAATCGGTAATGATTTAACGACGAGTCCTTGTGCTTGTTTGGCAATGGACGCCCAGCGACGTGAGCAAGTAAACAGTAATTCACTGTGATGACACATTAATGCTGCACTGCCAAAATCAGGAACTGAAATAGGAATGGCACGTTTTTGTGATTGTTGTGCCAGTAAAATATCAAAAAATGGTGTGTTTAAATCAGTGTCGGTGATGCCGATATGGCTGAAGTGTAAATAGTCATCAAGGCTGATCTTTTGCTGCAATGCTAATGGGTGTGATGGGCTCATTAAGCACACCATTTCATCATTGATTAAGGTTTCCCACGTTAATTCATCATCTATATTGGTCGGTTGGCTAAGATCATGGGGTAAGATAATAAAGTCTAATGAGCCCTTAATTAATCCTTCGAAACCAATATTGTCTTTACTGTAAATATCTAAATGGATGTTGGGCGCTAAGCTAAGAATATGGGCACTTAATTTAGCGGCTAATAACTCAAATGTACTTTCACGCATGGCGAGCGAAAAATGCCCTTGATATTCTGTAGGATTAAACACATTTTGGCTCATGATATGGTTCATATCTTTGATCATTTGCTGCACACTTGGGCCAAGTCTTCTTGCTAAAGGTGTGGCAACGAGAGAGTTACCATGTCGATAAAATAACTCATCATTAAGGCTCCCTCTTAACTGACTTAAGGTTTTACTTACCGACGATGGGCTTAAACATAATCGCTCTGCACTGACTGTGACACTAAGAGTCTCTAGCATCACATGTAGAGTGATTAAGTGTTTCATGCTGATACGGGATAGTTTTGCCAAATCCATTAGCGAATAAGCCTTGATTAGTCATATGTTTAATTATCAAAATATAAACTCAAACACCGTTGAGGTATAGGCGACTATGCCGTAATCAAGACCCGCTTCACATCCTCATGCGATAAGTTCAAGTTGCCGAATACGTTACATTGATTTTAGTTTTTCTGGCCACCAACCCCTGACTCCATTTACTGAATTTATTGAACATTTAACGCGCTAACCTCCAACGTTTCACAATATCATTTGTTGAGGTAAATTATCTATAACGCCATTAATGACATTTTAAACTGTCATATTTGTCTTTAGTGATAAATATGGCGCTTATGTTTGATTGTTAAAAATCTATTTTAATCTATGCCGCATTACTCCTCCTCTATCAAAATATATTTAGCTAAATAGAATCATAGCCTTATAGTTATTTTAAACTTTTTTAATATTTATAATGGACATTGGCCTAGCAATTGCTATTACCAAGTAAGTTTGCAATCTGTTTTGCAGATTAAAATTAAATAAGTATGACTATTCTAGGAGCTATAACATGACTGATTCTATTGTTTCGTTTCCACAATTAAATCGCCCCGCACCTGCATTTAATACCAAGACCACGCATGGGATGCGCTCACTCTCAGATTATAAAGGTAAGTGGTTAGTTTTGTTTTCGCATCCTGCTGACTTTACTCCGGTTTGTACAACTGAATTTATGGGGTTTGCTCAGCGTGCAGAAGACTTTGCCCATCTCAACACTGAGTTATTGGGGTTATCCATTGACAGTATTCACTCTCATATTGCTTGGGTTCGTAATATTGAAGAGAACTTTGGTGTTGAAATTACCTTCCCTATTATTTCGGATCTCTCAATGGAAGTGGCAAAAGCTTATGGAATGATCCAACCCGGAGCGAGTGATACAGCCGCTGTTCGTGCCACGTTTATTATTGACCCTGAAGGGATATTGCGTGCAATGGTGTATTACCCAATGAGTAATGGTCGCTCTATTGATGAATTTGTTCGTTTGGTTAAAGCATTACAAACCAGTGATGCAAATGGTGTTGCTACGCCCGAAAACTGGCAACCTGGTGATGACGTGATTGTACCGCCACCAGGGACGACAGCAGATGCCAAAGCTCGTTCAGAACAAGGGTACCAATATACTGATTGGTATTTCAGTAAAAAATCGCTTTAAACCATTATGGCGCAGAGACGCAAATCTCTGTGCCTTATTGTGACAAGGTTAAAATAGGAGGTATGTGATGCATTCAACGTTTAGTGTCCATGAGTTTTTAGATGAAGACAGTGAAACCTTTACTTATGTTGTTGTCGATGATGCAACCTCATATGCAGTGATTATTGATCCTGTACTCGATTTTGATTACAAATCGGGCCGCACTGATACTCAAAGTGCACAACGTGTTTTACATTGGATTGAGCGTCAAAAATTAACGGTTAAATGGATATTAGAAACCCATGCACATGCAGATCATTTATCTGCTGCGAGTTTTATCCGCGAACAAGTGGGGGGGCAAATTGGCATTGGTGAACACATTACTCAGGTGCAACAAACCTTTAAAACGATTTTTAATTTAGAGTCTAATTTTTTGCCCAACGGCAGCCAATTTGATCGGCTGTTTAAACATAACGAACTGCTGCATGTGGGCGACATGACCATTAAGATCATGCATACACCAGGGCATACTCCTGCCGATTTAGCTTATATCGTTAATGATCAAGCAGCCTTTGTTGGCGACACCATTTTTATGCCTGATGTTGGAACCGCTAGATGTGATTTCCCTGGTGGCGATGCCAATACTTTATATGACTCCATTCAGACATTATTTGATCTGCCAGAAACAACTGACATTTACGTGTGTCACGACTATCCGACAGAGGGGCGTGATCATCAATTTAAAACCCAAGTCAGTCAACAGAAGCAACACAATATCCATGTCAATGACAGAATGACAAAGGAAGCCTTTGTGGAGCTTAGGCAACAGCGAGATGCCACCTTACCTATGCCAAGGCTAATATTGCCATCAATACAAATCAATATTCGTGCAGGACAAATGCCAGAAGCTGAAAGTAACGGCACTGTGTATTTAAAAATTCCCATTAATTTACTTTAACGTTAAGAGTTTTCAAGATGATACAAGCCGTTGTTGGTGCATTACTCATTGGTTTAGTACTCAGTGTTTTGGGCTCTGGAGGCTCAATTCTTACGGTTCCTGTGTTGTTATATCTTATTGGGATGCCACCCGAATTAGCGATTGCGTCGTCATTATGCATTGTAGGTGTTATTAGCCTAATCAGTAGCCTTGGCTTTATTAAACAAAAAAAAGTGTCTTGGCCGCATGTGTTCCTGTTTGGTTTACCCGGTATGGCGGGGACATATTTAGGCGCACGCATCAGCACTTTTTTCACCAGCGACACGCAACTCACAGTGTTTGTCATTTTAATGCTAATCGGTGCCGTCATGATGTGGCGTAATCAATCTAGCAAGTGTAAAGCGGGCAAACTCAATATTGTAAAAATACTTATACAAGGGTTAGCGGTGGGTGTTGTTACTGGTTTTGTTGGCGTCGGTGGCGGTTTTCTTATCGTTCCTGCGCTTGTATTACTTGGTGGTATTGAAATGTGGCTGGCCATTGGTACCAGTTTATTAATTATTACCATGAACTCACTGGTTGGGTTTATTAAATATTATTCATTGCTTTCTGATAAGGGGTTTGAATTTGATTGGTCGGTTATTGGCATCATGATTGCCGGCGGTCTTGTGGGCAGCATTGCTGGCCAATGGATAACCCAATACTTACCCAAAGCCCTTTTACAAAAAATCTTTGCCATCTTTTTAGTGTTGATGGCGGTATTTATTTTAATTAAATCGATTATTTAACTCACGAGGTCAACATGAAAACAGCACGACAATATATTAGTGACATCAAAACGAATATTTCAGAAGTGACTACCCATGAGTTACTCACTGCAATGCTTAACCCTGAAATCGTTATTATTGACGTCCGTGAACATGAAGAGTTTATTACGGGGCATGTAGAAGGGGCGGTAAATTTTCCTCGTGGTGTATTAGAGATGAAAATACATGAACATCCTTTAGTGAGTCATCACTGTGAATCGTTAATGGCTCTGGAAGAGTTGGCCACAAAGGAAATATATCTTATTTGCCGTTCTGGCGGACGTTCAGCGCTTGCTGCGGCATCATTACAGAATATGGGATTTACTAAGCCTCTTTCTGTTGCCGGTGGTATGGCACAGTGGCAGCGAGATGGTTTTCCGATAGTGAGTTATAAGCCGTAAAGCGATACAACACGAACTTGTTTATTGTGGTTCGTGTTGCTTATAGCTGATTAAGCGGTATTTTAAGGAAATACTTACCATTACCGTTTATTGGTGGAATGTTGCCTGCTCTAATATTAATTTGTATTGCAGGTAATAATAATTGCGGTATGTCTGAATCAATATGGCGTTGTTGGTGCCGTTTTACAAATTCTGCTAGGCTTACTTTGCCCCCGACAACACGGTTATTACGTTTTTGTGCAATAATTGATGTTTCGACAATATCATTTTTTCGTTTGTGTGTGAGTGGATCGTGCCCGACAAAGACTCGAGTACAATTAGGCAGAGTTAATATGCGTTGAATTGAATGATATAAGGTTGTTGTGCTGCTATTAGGAAAGTCAGCATTAACCGTACCTAATTCTGGCGTAGACAATGCGTCTCCCACAAATACGGCATCTTCAATAAGATAACTGACACAAGCTGGAGTATGCCCTGGCGTATGCATAATGTGCAAATCTAAATGGCCCAGTTTTATCAGTTCTTCGTCGGTGAATAATTGATCAAACTGTTCGCCGTTACATTTAAAACTCTCATCAAGATTAAGTAATCGTTTAAAGGTATGCTGCACCTTCACAATGTGTTCACCAATACCCGTCATCCCGCCGCATTTTTTCTTGATATAACAGGCGGCTGAAACATGGTCATAATGGGCATGAGTTTCTAAAATCCATTCTATTTCATATCCCTGCTTATCGATATGGTCAATGATACTGTCGGCAAAGCAAGTACTTATGGTGCCAGAGGCTATGTCGAAATCTAAAACAGGATCAATGATCGCACTTTGACGAGTCGCAATATCAGTCACCACATAGGTCACTGCATGGCTAGCAGGATGATGAAAAGGATCAATGCGGATTTTACTCATGACAAATTAACTCCCAACAAAATACCCAATGTATTTGTTAGATAAAACCTCAGTTCAAAATAGCAATCTTTACAATATTTTGTTGATACAACTGAGGAGGGTTAATAACTACAACATGATTTTATAATAAAGCATTGCAATAAACTGCGTATTAAGTCGCAACAAACACCGAATTAATACACAGTAGAGCCATTTTCTGTTGTGACATTAGCGAGTAAAAACCTTGATATGCGAATACTAATGACGAGTCGCTTATCAATAATACCAATCCCATTAAATATCTGGTCAGTTCAGCGTCTCTCAGGTTTTTCAATTCAAGGCACATTGATGAAGAAATGGTTGTTGCCTTTTAAATCGATGTAACACAGAAGTGGAATACCTGAGAGACTCCATTCTGGCGGGTTTCAAAGTCCTTTATGCTTCGTTAGATGCTTTCAAAATACGACTGCATGGTCTATTTTTTTCCATAAAAAATAACACATTCCCACCATCCATGGCGGTCAGATACTGGAGGTAGAGTAACGCAGGAGCTTGTTACCGAGGATCACTATTCGCTTCAATCATCTGCCTTGCCTACAGCACGTTGAGCTCCCACTGAAAGATCACATATTTAATAGGATTGGTATGATACATTTAATTGCACTCTTCAATTAACGTATTCAACTAGCCTGAATCGCGTGCTTGAATTAACCCTAGCAGACTTCTACTAAATAGCGATTTTTTACTCATAATAGCCATAAAAGGCAGCGTATCGGCTATTAACAATCGCTATAATGATTATAAGCTGTTATACCCGTACTTTTATTACTACTTTACGAACCTGCTGAGGCTTAGCGCTGGTGCCTGGCATATGAATGTCACCAGGAAAAAACAGGGCAAACATGCCCGCTTTGAGTGGAATAAACGCCGCATCATCTTTATTAGATTCATAGTCGTATTCAGCATAGTCATGCTTGTCAAAATAAGGCTTAGAAGGCGTTTGATTGGCTAATGGTAAATAGCCAAATTCTTCTTCACCGCTGACCACATACTGCACATCAATATATTGTTGATGCACTTCAAACGGCTCTATTTCTTTGGGTTTTGTTTCATAATCGTTGACGATAACAAAAATATCTTTGCCTTCGAGTGGGTAATTTCCCACTTCGAGCTGACTAAAATCTGTGTCTGCAAGATGGGCTAATGCCTTGGCTAATCTCGGACTAAGTTGAGTGTAAAGGTGACGATTTGCTAAAGTATCAACAATCATAAAAATTCCGTAAGATAAAAACGCATAAAACATGATAGCTTGTTAGGGGCTGTGGATATCCCTCAATATCATTTTGAAAGATAAACAGGCCGTTAAACCGATCATACCGTTTTACTGAAATAACAGCATTACAAATATAAGAAGGATTGTACATTGCCTGCATTACGTTTACTTGCTGGACCAACGGCTTACGAACAAATCGAAGCGAATGGCTTAGAACAATCATTATTTACTCAACTTTTTGCCGCATCAGGTGGACCTAAATGGTTGGCGATAGCAGGCCTAGATAAATATTTATTTAGTGAGTTTTTTCAGGGGCGAGAAGATCCCCTTTATACCATGGGAGCATCATCTGGAGCTTGGCGTTTAGCCTGCATGGCGCAACAAGATCCGTTAGCGGCTTATGAAAGATTAACGCATTTTTATATTCATCAGCGCTACGAAAAGAAGCCGACTCGTGAACAAGTGAGCGCTCAAGTTTTACAAATTGTTGATGGTATTTTAGGTGATCAGCAAGGCGAAGATATTATTACTAATCCATTAATTCGCCATCATATGGTGGTTTGTCGTGCTCGTCATTTAAATCGTATTCATGCCAAATTTGGTTTATTAATGGGCTTGTCGGTGGCAGCCGTAAGCAATGTGGTTAACCGTAAAAGCTTAGGTTGGCACTTTGAACGGGTGATATTAAGCCATAAAGATGATGCGTCACCTTTTAGGCGTTTGAAAGATTTGCCGACTAAGCATGTTAAGTTAACTCAAGACAATATCCGACATGGTTTATTAGCCACTGGATCAATTCCGTTACTGCTTGATCCAGTAAAAGATCTGCAAGGATCGCCGCAAGGCCATTATTACGATGGAGGCATTACTGATTATCATTTTGATATGCCATTACCTGCAGCAACAGGTTTGAGTTTGTACCCACATTTTTATCCGTACATGAGCCCAGGTTGGTTTGATAAATCCTTGTTGTGGCGCAAGGCAAAAGCGAATTATCACAATGGATTAATTTTAGCGCCGAGTAAGCAATTTATTGCCAGCTTCCCTTTTGGGAAAATTCCTGACCGTGAAGATGTTAAAAATTTGGATATAGAGAGCCGTATCGCGTATTGGCAACAAAGCGTGCAAAAAAGCCAAGTGCTGGCTGATGAATTTGCCGAAATCGTCGCCTCTGGAACAATTATGGATCGTATTGAGCGTTTATAGCGTGGCGCAATAATGATGTTTTTTGTTCTTTCTGGGGAATACAGTCGTATTGAACAAAGTCTATTGAAATAGCACTTTGTGTAAATAGTGGTGATGTCGTTAGTTTGTATTAATTATACAGACTCAAGTTGTTGAATTATTAACCACTGCTACACTTGTTCTATTGATTTCACTTTGAGTCAGTAACTTCACCTATGCTATAGGGGGCTGTTATGAAAACACAAGAAATGGCGTTATTAATTCAAGATGCCGTGCTATTGCCAGATGGCAGACTGGAAGTTCGTGTCGCGTCACCGTGCGATTTACGTATGATCGCGCAGGTGTTAAAGGGGCATTATAAGCTTGCGTTAGCAGCGTTGAAATCTCATAGCGACCTCCCTTGTTATATAACAGCAACTCACTGTAATATAATTGATTTTCATCTTTTAGAAGACGGCACATTAAGTATCGTTATTGAAGGCGTGCAACGGGTTAGAATTTTGTCTGCAGCACAACAACGCGATGGAAGCTGGATTGCTCGTGCTTTACCTTGCCCAAATTGGAGCCACGAACCTATTGCGGGTGAATTTGAGATTATCAGTGCCGCGCTTGAGCAATTTTATCAAGTGAATCCAAACCTACTTGAGCTTTACTCACAAGTGCATTTAGAAGATGCCACTTGGGTGAGCCAACGTTGGTTAGAGGTTTTACCTATGTATAATCGCGATAAGCTGGTGTTGGTTGAACAACCAAATTGCCATAAAACCATGGACTTTGTATTGCAGTTACTTAAATCACACGTGGATGTATAGGGGAGTATAAAGATACATTTATGGGCCAGCCTGATAAGATAATAAACAATGTCTTTGTTTATTATCTTTTTATAAAACTATTTTTATGCCAAATCTATTTGCAAGCATTCCAAATGACCTCAATTTATCTTCAACTTCTGCTATAGCAGCCCAACCTTCGTATATTGTGTTGCCTCGGGCCAGTGAGCTTGCGGGTAAGCAATATCAAACCGTGGTTGAGTTTATGATCGATCATTTTAAGCAAATCGATCCCAATGTGTGGCTGCAACGCATTGAAGAAGGCAAAGTGCATTGGCAAAATGGTGAGTTAATAACAACAGACAGTGCATACCAAGCTACCGCGCGCGTGTATTATTACCGCGAAGTAGTGGCTGAAACCAAGGTGCCATTTAATGAGAAGATACTGTATCAAGACAGTAATACCATTGTTATTTATAAGCCGCATTTTTTACCCGTAACCCCTGGTGGAAATTATGTTAACGAGTGCTTAGTACATCGATTACGTATTGCGACTCAAATTGATACGGTCGCACCAGCGCACAGGCTGGATAAAGACACCGCAGGGGTGATGTTAATGACGTTGGATCCGCAAACGCGGCATGCATATCATCAGTTGTTTTTAGATGACAAGATCACTAAAGATTATCAAGCTATCGCTAAGTTAACGCCACAATTGATTACAGATTTAGCCGCTAAAACGTGCACATTACCAATACATTGGACTGTTAAAAATCGTATTGTGGCGGCGAACCCAAGCTTTACCATGCAGGTGGTAGAAGGGGAGGCGAATAGTCATTCTGAGATTAGCTTGGTGGCAGTAAAAGATGGCTTCGGTTTATTTGAACTCAGTCCTATCACTGGTAAAACTCACCAATTACGCGTACACATGCAAAGTTTAGGCATGCCAATTTTACATGACCGCTTTTATCCTGTGCTTCAGCCTAAAGGGCCTGAAAAATTTGACAAGCCATTGCAATTGTTAGCTAAACGGTTACGCTTTACCGATCCAATTAGCGGTATTGAACAAGATTTTCAGTGTCAAGGATTAAACTTTTAGACTTTGATTTAACTAGGACCTGTTGATCTTAGCTGGTTAAGTTTTGTTCGAGATAAAAACGTTTTTAGTCGAACCCTTCGGGCAGCGTTTGTTGTCATTTTTACTGCATTATCGACTTTTTATGTAGAATAACTACACCACAAAGTCTCTTCCTTGTACAAATTACCAACAATTCGCTGCAAAAAAACCTTGAAAGATCAACAGGCCCTAATAAAAACCGCCATCCTTAAAGTCGATGGCGGTTTTTTTATTGTTAACTAGCTTTTTATACTAGTTGCTTACAGTCTTTTATTTTGCTTTAGTGTGTTTAACACCTTTGCGGTTTTTCATTGGGTCGCCATCATAACCTAAGGCTTTCCAGTCTAAACGTTGGCCTTTGTTATGACAGTCATTACATTGTAATGCCTTGTCTTTTGGTGACACCATGTGGTTGATGCGCCACCACATTTCGGTTTCAATAAAACCATGCTTACCGCTGTATTTAAGGCCTTTTTCGAGCATGGTTGGATTAGCTTCCATTCCCAATTTTGCAGCTAAGTCCCAGTCAAATTTATCCCAGTAGCCACCTTTACCGTACGTTTTAGCTGTCAGTAATATGTTGAGTTCTGTGTCGTAAATTTGCTTACCCGTATGCACTTTGAAAGGGTAGATTTTGGCTTTAGGATCGTTAATGTCACCGAGTGGGTAGGCAAGCTTAACCACTTTCGTTGGGTCAACTTTATCGCCAGCCATGTAGGCATCTGCGCGACCATTAAACCAAGCATATTGTGGTGGTACGTCTTTTTGCCAAATAAAGCTGCCTTTCTTTTTCAAGAATGTGTGCTTGCCGTATTGGTCTGTGGTTTCAGGAAGATCTTGGCCTGCTTTTGACCAATCCCAACGCATTTTTGTGGGTTCATTTTTTGCAAATGACGGGATATGGCACGTTTGACAGGCCACGGTTGCCGTATGTGTATTGAGTTTTTTATTTTGGTGTGGTGCCGAATCATGGCAGTTTTCACAACCAATTTTGTCTTCGCCCCCGGGAGATACCCCCATTGCATTACCGGTAATTTGATGATTCTCAGTAGTATGGCAAGCTTGGCACTGGAAATCATTACCATCGGTATCCATATGGACATCGGTAGCTTTGTCTGGATAAGACATAGATGAATCTAAGTCACCGTGTTTAACGGCATCACCACCACCGCCGTAGAAATGACAACTACCGCAATTATCACGAACTGGCGCGCCAACATTTTGTGCCACACGGGCTAAATTGACTTTTGCTAATGCTTCGCCTGCACCCGCAGGATCTTTAATATAAGTCCCTGTTGTGTCGTGACACACTAAGCAATCCACTTTGGTCATGTCTTTAAAATCAAAGCTAGAGTCTTTCCAACCATAACCAGCATGGCAACTGGTACAGCGTGGTTCATTGCCGGCTATTGAGACACAAAAATTATTGATACTGTTTTTTTTACCACGCATAACCGTGCGGCCTGGTAATTTTTGCTCTAGTTCCCAAGTCCAGTGGGAAGATTTCATAAAATCTTCTGCGTGTTGTTTATGGCATGTTAAGCATTGAGTCGTCACTTCAGAGCCATTAGCAAAGGGCCCTGTTAGCACCTCTTTGTGATTAAAGGCAGCTTGTGCGCTACTGCTTAATATCAGTAATACAGCCAATGCTGATGATATTTTCATTATATTTGTCCTTACCCCTGAGCTTTCGCTCAGGGGGGCCAAGTTAGTTGTTCAAGTTAAAGGGACTGGTTAGAAGTTAACGGTCAGTGAGGCATTGACGTCATAGGCTGTGTCAACTACTGGCAACATTGAATAGGCGTTACCGGCAATGATATCGTCAATTTTTTGAGGTGCACCCACTGGTGAGCCACTTCCGGTATATTCATAGTCGTAATATAGACCAGCTAACTTGATGAACATTTTTGGATTAATATCAAAGATATAATATGCTTCTGCAACATGACCACGAGTTGCTAACTTACTGCCGATAGGGTCATCTTGTGCTTGGGTGAATGGACTCCAGTATTTAGAACCATAGTTATATTCCAAACCAAACTTTCCGTATGGTGCAGGTATTTGCAAGCCTACATAAACGCCGTAGCCATCTTTAGTGTCGCTATCAACTGTTTCTTTTGGCACCATAATGATTTCGGTGCCCGTGCTATTTAACTCCGCTTCAAATACTGCATCGCTTAACATACCGCCGAATAAACCTGCATTGCCGTTGGGTTCTGCACGAGTCCACCCTAATGAGGCAAACATTTTTAAATCATCATCGGTTTCATAGGCATAACCGAGTCCACCCAAGAACATATCACCAATAACACCACTTGGTTGTACACGAGTGACAAAGTTAAAGTTTTCAAACTTTTGCATATCTTGATACATGGTTGGTGCAAAGATACCCGCTAGTTGAGTTGGGAATGCCATGGTGCCAGTAAAGCCGTCATTAACATCTTTTGCGCCAAATAAGGTGAACTGTAAGAAGTGGTTGCCATCATTGACTACGTCAATATTAAAGCCACCTAAGTGAGTATCTTTGGTGATGATGTCACCAAATAATTCGCCATTGCCGTACTGTGACTCAAAACCTTGTCCATAACAAAAGCGCACTGTTTGACCTTCAATACCAGTGATGTCACTCAAATTATAACCAAGGGTTAGGCCGTCGAAGTTGAAATTGACTAAGTGACCTGATGGAGTGCCGCCTCTGAGTTCATTTTCACGGTAATGACTTGGTGGGCCGTAGGTAGAAGGACGACGGCCGATAGAAAGATAAGTGCCGCTACCGTTGATGTCTTTCCAGTTAAAATAGGCGCGTTCTACTTTGAGCTCATCGCCACTGGTGCTGCCGCTACTGGTGCCGTCCATGGTGAATGAATTCCATGAGTCAAACACTTTAACTCCTGCTGAGTCGCCCCAGCTCTTAAACATGGTTAAACGGCCTGCAAAGCTGACGTTGTCCCAGACTTTTGCATCAATATTTAGGCGTAATCGTGTGGTGTAAAAGATATCGTTATCAATATCTTGTTGGGTTTTTTGGCCTAGCATCATAGGCATAACCCCTTGTAGCATACCGCTTTGAAATGCGCTGGCTAAATCAGGATTTGCCATCATCATTTGGCCTAATGGTGAGCTGGCACTATTAGGGTCGCCAAACGCGCCTGACATGGCCTTTGCGCCAAAATCAGAAAAGTTGACGTTCATGGCTGGGTTCCAAGTAACATTTTGATAATGTAATGAATGTGCCTTGGTTCTAAAGTCACCTGTAATGGATATTCTGTCTAATGCGGTGTGACGTTCGGTTTTATCAACCCGTGAATTTAAGTCGTCTAGCTCGTCGGTAATGCTGGCAAGCTGCTGTTTAAGATCGGCAATTTTTTGTGCATCTGTGTCTGCCGCTAGGCTAGCGCCACTCATAAAGAGCGCGTTAGCAACAAGTATTGATATAAGAGTTCTCATGGCCTTTCTCCCCCGATTCACCAAAAAAGTAGGTTTATTTGGCAAATTTTTACTGTAAGAATCCCTGAGGCTAAGCCCCACTATTTTTCGGTTTGTTGACTGGCTGATGTTTTCGCTTAAGACGAAAAGCGACTCAGCATTGATGATTTAGCCGCAGGTTGCTGGTTGGTCAGAGTCGGCGGCGTGGTCATACAAGAACTGTTGAATGTCTTTCAGATCTTTTTCTGATAAGGCTTCAAAAACGGCAGGTTTTGCTTTGTGTTTATCGCGAGTAAAAAATCGATCCCATTGGCTCATGGTTTTGGTCATTGGGGTAAGTTCAGGGCCTTCACTGCCAGCACTGTGGCAGGCTTTACATTCTTTTTTGTACAAGTGTTTGCCTTTTTTAGGGTTACCACCATCGGCAGCCATAGCTTGGCTTCCGAATGATAATGCTATGGCGACTGCGATACCAACTTTTACGTATGTGTTCATCATTTTATCCTCATAGAGCTTTTATAGGTGGAGCGTTAGCAACTTGTTTTATTCTTTGCTGTGAATAATGTTACCTAAAAGTAGATAGTGTTAATTTGAAGTAGATCATATCCATGAGAAAAATCTAATTGAAAAAAAGTTAATTGAAAAAAATCTAATGAACTAGTGTGATATTGATCGGTTGCATAGCGGTATTTTGTTTGCTAGGGGAGTGAAAGTGCGGCAATCGCTCTATGTTGTGTTGATATCGTGGGAAACAGATAGCAGAATAATAAATGAGTGCCTAGGCGCGATATTAGTTCATCAATGCGTTGGTTGATTTAATGACTAATACCGTGGCACTGATGCTACACAATATTAGGGTGGCGGTGCGGGTTTTGTTTTTATCGACATGGTTAATTAACTGGCCTGATACCAAGTAACCAGCAACGACCGAGGGTAATAGCATTAACGATAACCACAAGTGTTTTACTTCAACTAAGCCGACGATGGCTAGAATGGCTAAAGCAATTAATGAACTAAATACAAAAAAGGCTGACAATGCAGCTCTAAATTGGTTGGCATCTTGTCCGGCAAGTAAAATGGCCATTGGTGGGCCACCAATGGCAGCTATGTTGCCAAAAATACCTGAAAAAATACCCGCGATGAATAAACTAATGCGATTAATTGGCGCCGTGATTCGATAAACACTCAGGATAACGGCAATAAATACAATAGCGGCAATGATGAGTCCTAAAATAGCTTGAGGGGCAAACATTAATAACCCTGCGCCTAAAAAACCACCTGGCACCCGCCCAAGTAAGGCATATTGCAAGCCATTAAATTGCAGGTGGCCGCGCTCTCTAAATAAGGTCATTGCTGAGATGGAAAACCCCATTACAATAATAGGAACAGGTACAAGTTGGGGGTTAACGATATACAATAGAGGGCTTGCAACAACGGCCAACCCAAAACCAATTAAACTTTGGGTTAGCGCGCCAAAAAAAACGATAACTGATGCCAGTATCAACGTTGTTGGATCGATAAATGACAGCATAAGTTCTCTATAAAAACATCACTGCTTCTTAGGGCAGCTTCTATGTCGGTGAGGTAGAAACTAAATTGTGAGTTATTCGAGTTCTTCCCACTCGATACCCATATCATCCATTAGTTTCTTTGCTTCACTCGGAATACTATCAGGTTCATCTTTTGATAAATCACCGTCGTGAGGTAATGGTTGTCCCGTATATGCATGTAAAAAAGCTTCGCATAGCAGTTCACTATTGGTAGCATGGCGCAGATTATTTATCTGGCGACGCGTACGCTCATCTGTGAGTACTTTTAATACTTTTAAAGGGATAGAAACCGTAATTTTTTTTACTTGTTCATTCTTTTTGCCATGTTCGGCATATGGGCTGATATATTCGCCATTCCATTCAGTCATTAACTTACCCTTAACGATAAATACGCTGCAGATTTTAAACCGTTACAATCTCTAGTCAAATTATTGCTGTTATTTTGTCGTGATTGCAAATAGATTTCTTGATGTTTAGACGTCTAAATGGCTATTCTTGTTGACGGATGAAGAACTCTTCGGTAAATTTGGACGTCTAGACATCTCTTTGTGTGTTTGTGACATTTTAGGAATCCATTATGACTAAGCTTCAAAGCGCCACATTGGCCGTTCGCCAAGGTATTGAAACAGACACACAACATGGTGCTGTAGTACCACCGATTTATTTATCGACCAACTATTCTTTTAATGGTCATCAACACCCTAGGGAATTTGACTACAGTCGGTCGGGTAATCCTACACGCTGCATTTTAGGGGAAGCTCTCGCCAAACTTGAGCAAGGTGCTACCGGTGTGGTGACATGCACTGGCATGGCCGCGATTACATTGGTGACTAGCTTGCTTGGCCCAGATGATTTATTGGTTGTGCCGCACGATTGTTATGGTGGCAGTTATCGTTTATTTACTAATTTGGCCAAAAAAGGCCAATTTAAGCTGTTAGTCGTTGACCAAACCGATGTACAAGCATTGAATCAAGCTATTGCGCAAAAACCTAAAATGGTGTGGTTAGAAACACCATCTAACCCTTTACTGCGTGTGGTCGACATTGTTGAAATTAGTCAAGCTTGCCATGCTGTTGGCGCATTAGTCACGGTAGATAACACCTTTTTGTCTCCAATATTACAGCAACCATTGTTGCTGGGTGCCGACATTGTGATCCATTCAACCACTAAATACATAAATGGTCACAGTGATGTAGTGGGTGGTGCTGTTGTGGCTAAAGATCCTGAATTAGGCGAGTTACTGCATTGGTGGTCTAATACTCTGGGTTTAACAGGTTCAGCATTTGACAGCTACTTAACTTTGCGCGGCTTGCGTACGCTTTCGGTACGCATTCGAGAGCATCAACGCAATGCACAAAAAATAGTTGAGTTGCTTAATAGCAGTCATGTTGTTGCCAAGGTTTACTACCCAGGATTAAAAGACCATCCAGGTCACGAAATTGCGGTAAAACAACAACAAGGCTTTGGCGCTATGTTAAGTTTTGAATTAATTGGCGGCGAGGCTGAAGTCGTGGCCTTTTTACAGGGCTTGTCTTTGTTTAGTATTGCTGAAAGTTTAGGCGGAGTGGAAAGTTTAGTAGCCGTTCCGGCCACAATGACCCATAGAGCAATGGCTCCAGAAGCAAGGCAAGAGGCTGGTATTAAAGAGACTTTATTGAGATTATCTGTAGGTATAGAAGATGCAGATGATCTCCTTGCCGATCTCAATGCAGGGTTAGCCGCCGTCGCGGCAATTAAATAAGCTTAATTTCAGTTTATGTTCGCTGTAGTTTAAGCGAAATAAAGTAAAATAGCAGTCGCACAAAAAAGTCGTAGTTGTTTAAGGAGTTAGTAATGGCGCGAGGTCATTTACATAAGTTTGGTGGTTCTAGTTTAGCGGATGCTGATTGTTATCGCCGTGTTGCTCATATTTTACTTACCCATGGCCATAGTGATGATCTTGTTGTGGTGTCTGCTGCAGGTAAAACCACTAACTTCTTATACAAATTACTGAGTCTGCGTGAAAGTGGTCAATTATGGCAAGAAGAGTTGCAGGTACTTGTGAGCTACCAGCAAACCTTAATTGAACAATTATTGTCAAACGAGCAAGCGCGAGATTTGCGTGAACGTTTATCGACCGATAAATCTCAATTAGTTAGTTTGCTGTCTTTAGAGCAACATAACGATTACCAGCTGAACCAAGTTGTGAGTTTTGGTGAGCGTTGGTCTGCACGTTTAATGGCGGCTTTGTTACGAGAAATGGGGGTGGCAGCGACCCATGTCGATGCGTGTTCTATTTTGGTTGCAGACGAAGGCGCAGTGCCAAATATTTTAGTGCAAGAGTCACGCGATAAAGTACAAGCCTTGCTTGCACAGCATCCACAAGAGCGATTAGTGATCACTGGATTTATCTGTGCGAACCGTCATGGGGATACTTTATTACTTGGCCGCAATGGTTCTGATTTTAGTGCCACCTTGATCGCTAGTTTAGCAGACATTGAGCGGGTAACGATTTGGACCGATGTGGAAGGGGTGTTTAACGCCGACCCCAATAAAATCAATGATGCCAAACTCTTAAAGAGCATGTCGTTAGCAGAAGCAGATCGCCTAGCGCGATTAGGTTCCCCTGTATTACATTCACGGACTTTACAACCTTTATTTAATACTGACGTTAGCCTTGCTGTGCGTTCAAGTTACGCCTCGCATACTGACTTTACCCTTATTGCTCCACTTAGCTCATCTGCCAGCGCACCTGTAGTGACTAACTTAAATGAAGTGGTGTTGTTTAGTTTTAAAACGGACATAGCACTCCAGTCATTACTGGACATATTACATAATGCAGGGTTAACGCCATTAGCATACTGGGAGTTAACACAACATAAATTTGAGCTGGCGTTTACTTTAGAAAGTCAAAAGCAATTGCAGGCGTTATTGGTTAAGCATGGCGCAGAAATGTCGATAGACGAGCTGACCATTCAAACTGATTTAGGCTTGGTAGCACTAGTGAGTGCCGATGCGCATCATTTTAGACGCAGCTTCGCGCGTTTATTAAGCCGTGATGCCAAACCTGTTTATCAAGACTCGCTCAGTTTAGTGACTCTAGTGCCACAGGCTCAAGTGAGCTTGTTAACCCAAAAAGTTCATCGCCGTTGTGCAGGCCCAAGGATGCGTATTGGAGTGTTATTGCTGGGTGTCGGTAATATTGGTGAGGCGTGGATAGACTTATTTAAACGTGCAAGGCCATCGTTAGACCGTGAGTTAGAGGCCTCTGTAGAGTTGATTGGTGTCGTTGGATCGCAAAAAGCATTGATTTCAAATAACGGTATTAATCTCGATAACTGGCAACAAGATTATCAAGCCAATGCTACTAAGTGGGATTATAACAAGCTGTTTGAACAACTAGAACAATTGGCTTGTGATGAAATTGTTGCGTTAGATATTAGTGCTAGCGCGACGTTAACCCTACAGTATCCAGCATTGTTTGCTCGGGGGATTCATGTTGTAAGTGCCAATAAACTTGCGGGTTCCGGGCCGTTACCTTTTTACCGTGAGTTAAAGCAGCAACTGAGTAATCGCCGTTTATTTTGGCGTTATAATGCCAGCTGTGGTGCTGGGTTGCCAATTCAGCATGCTTTGAATGACTTACGAAATAGTGGTGACACTATTGAAGCTGTAGGGGGGATTTTTTCTGGCACCTTATGTTGGCTGTTTGAACATTATGATGGAACTAAACCCTTTTCTGAATTAGTACTACAAGCGCGAAGTTTAGGTATTACCGAACCCGATCCTCGTGACGATTTGTCGGGCCGTGATATGCAACGCAAACTACTTATTTTGGCCCGCGAGATAGGCTTGGCTGTTGAATTAGACGATATTAACCTTAATTCGTTAGTGCCTAAAGATTTGGCAGAGTTATCGCTTGATGACTTTTTAAAGCGTATCAATGAGTTAGATGATGATTTATTACAGCAGTATGTTGCTGCAGCCGAACAAGACAAAGTGCTGCGTTATGTCGCTTCTCTTGAAAAGGTAGAAGGTAAGTTACAAGCTGAAGTGAGTTTGCAGTGGGTTGATAATAATCATCCTTATGCCAATTTAACCCCAGGCGATAATGTGTTTGTTATTCGCAGTGCGTTTTACCAAGGTAATCCATTGATTATTCGTGGACCAGGGGCTGGGCGAGAGGTGACGGCAGCGGCTGTACAGTCAGATTTAGTGCAAATTTGTAAAGACCTGTTACAAGAGTAGTTTTGTTGAAAAAGACCATTATTAATGGTCTTTTTTGTAATCTCGGGAATGTTTGTAAGCCGAGCTCGCGTTTTATTGCATTATGGTCTGCGCCACTAACGTTGTGCCGCTTTGCTCACATCAGAGTAAAGGGGTAAAGCGCTTGTCCCCCTTTGTAAACCCTCAGCGTTCTGCATATATGGACCCATCCGGTTTGCAAGATATTTAATATCGACTTTGAGAAGAGTTCATTGCACCCATATATTCGGCCTGTTATTGAGGTGCTCCTTTGGCCCTGATGGATATTTACTTCTACTTTCCTTATCATCCTTAGGGCTTCT
Organism: Shewanella sp. A22; assembly: GCF_053850585.1. Taxonomy (NCBI): domain Bacteria; kingdom Pseudomonadati; phylum Pseudomonadota; class Gammaproteobacteria; order Alteromonadales; family Shewanellaceae; genus Shewanella; species Shewanella sp. A22. The sequence goes on along the minus strand of NZ_JBSQBN010000013.1, from coordinate 31,932 downwards.
TTAGAGCCAATGCAGGGCGAAGGTTTTAAGTAGAACAGTCTGACTGTCTCATCATCAATTCAATTATCTTGGCAACTTGGTGGTTGTAAAACTCATTGTTAGCGCGTTAATGATTACTTTTATGCAGCGATACGATATTCATCTCTCTTGCTGCTATAACCCACGCTATTCGTGCAAGCTTGTTAGCGACGGCAACGCAAGCTCTATTAAAAACATTCTGATTTTAAGGGAGGGTTACATTGAGCCTGAAAGTTGCAATTAGAACAACTGATTAACTAAAGTACGGTATAAAAAAACTACCATAAAAAAACAAATTGCTATAGCATGTTATGGTTAAGAAAATGTTACCAAATAACAGGATGTTGCATTAACCAAATCTAATAAATGATTTATGCTTTCCAAGAGTGCAATGCATAAAGACTAAAGCGTTAGATTGACACAGGAGTATTAATTTATGAATATAATTTCCGTATTGTTTGCGGTCAGTTTGCCCCTTATAGGCATTATTTTAGCTATTATCTTTGTCGCTTCTCTCAAGCGGATTGCTGTGGCTCAAGAAGAAATGGCAAGTGCACATAAAGATATCGCCAAAAAACTTGGAAGTATTTTAATCGAATTAAGACATAACAATACGTAACAATCTAACAGATATTTAACACACTCATTGTTTTGAAGGGCGATTTGGCTGTTTTGCAGTCTATTTAAATTCAATTAACACCTTCATTTATATGCGTCAATCGATTAGCGATAAATCTTTTTGTTATTGCAAAAAAGATCATGCAGACTCATGTCGCATTATACGCTGACGTTAAGCCATGAATAAATTAACCTTAAAATGGCATTATTTACTTGCTAAGGTTTAGATTTCTTTTACCGCGTCATCTTTTAATGATTCAGTGGTTTTATCCGTTAACGTTATTAATAGGCTGGTGAGTAGGCTCATGCTGTAGCCTAGTGCTGCGCCGATAATAAGGGGGGGAATGATGGCTACGAGATCGGCACTTAATGCAAATGTAATACAGCAGCCGATAAAAGTGCCGGGAATAAAGGCAAAGTTTTTATTACTGGCTTGTAAACACATAAATGCGGTGACAATGCCTGTTAATGCATAGCTGATCATTGGCGAACCAAAAACACCGCTGCCTGCAATGATTAACCATCCCCAGAATACGCCTGAAAGATTCGTCATCATCGCCATTAACATGCCTTTAGCGCCCGTTTCTGTTTGAGCGAAAAAAGTACTGCAACCGAGAAAGCCGACCCATGTCACGAGTTGAAATACATCAGCAAGACCAGCCCAAACAGCAGCTAATAAACCTGCAGAAATTGCAATTTGCCAACGATGCGCCATAGTTGCCTCTCAAAAAGATAGAAAATCAGAACGGTGAGTTTTAAATTTAGCACAATAAATGGAGCTTAGGCAGTCGGATTTCGTAAAAGGGGATCCAGTTCGCAAATAATAGCAACTGCTAATAAAACTAAACATCATGGAGCTCAATAAGTGGAGGAGAGAGCCATTGTGGTCTTCAGCATACCCAATTGGACTACGTTCAATAGCCTAAATCCCTCGCTTAGAGCCTTAGTGCTAACATTTCCCCAAACGAGTTACAATATTTGAACAATACCATCTGCATTAATACTTTAACTGACTGATTATAATTGTTTTTATTTATTTTAGTTTAGCGCTTGAGTTAATGTGACTGGTATAAGTTAGCCAATTGATGGTTTTTAGCTTGACTTAGAATACAGTTAAACTAGTATATAGACATATAGACGTCCAAACGGCTAAATAATTAAATTGGTTGCTTGGTATAGACTCCTAAGTTTTACAGAAATTAAAGGAATACATTATGGCTTTTCATCATGCACAACATGCCCAATCGTTAAATCAGAGCTTGTCTGAGCTGAATGATATTAATGTCTCTTTTGAATTTTTCCCGCCATCAACCCCTCAGATGGAAGACATCCTGTGGAATTCTATTCGTCGTCTAGAGCCACTAAACCCTAAATTTGTATCTGTAACCTATGGTGCTAATTCAGGTGTACGTGATCGTACTCATAGCGTGATTGAACGTATCCAAAAAGAAACTAACTTACTTGCTGCGCCACATTTAACCCTCGTTGATGCCAGTGACGAAGAATTAGTTGAACTTGCAAAGCATTATTGGAATTCTGGTATTAGAGATATAGTAGCATTACGTGGCGACTTACCAGACGGCAGCCCTAAGCCCACTCGTTTTGCCAATGACTTAGTGCGTTTACTGCGCTCGGTTGCCGATTTTGATATTTCGGTGGCGGCATACCCTGAAGTGCATCCAGATGCTCGTAATGCTCAGGCCGATTTAATCAATTTAAAGAAAAAGATTGATGCAGGTGCAAATCGTGCCATTACTCAATTCTTTTATGATGTTGAGTCATATTTACGCTTTCGTGATCGTTGTGTTACGGCTGGCATTGATGTTGAAATTATTCCAGGCATCTTACCCGTAACCAATTTTAAGCAAACCAAGCGTTTTGCTGATATGACTAATGTGGCAATTCCACAGTGGCTTCATCGTCAGTTTGATGGTTTGGATGATGACCCTGCAACACGTCAGTTAGTAGGCGCTAACGTTGCTATTGATATGGTGAAAGTATTAGCCCGTGAAGGCGTTAAAGATTTCCATTTTTACACCCTTAACCGTGCAGAGTTAACCTATGCGATTTGCCATACTTTGGGTGTGCGCCCAAAATAAACAAAATTGTTTTTAACACCAAAACCCCGTTAATGGTTTCATTAGCGGGGTTATTGTTTAAATGTTCGACGTTTGCCGTATTCTTTTTTGTATCTTTTAAGCCTATGGTGGTATGACAACATTAAATGATTAAAGAGGTGTAATGATGAAAACATCCTTTCATATGATTAGTGTGTTTCTTGGAATGATAATGTGCCATGTTATTCCTGCCACTGCCGCAGAAAATTCCTCCCAACAATCGTCAAACCCATTGCCGGCCGCTGCGCAATTATGTGTGTCTTGTCATGGGGCTCAAGGCCAAGGCATCGGTATTCTCGGCCCTCGTTTGGCGGGGTTGTCAGCCGAATATATTGCCAAGCAACTTACATTGTTTCACGCTGGTAAACGTCAAAATCCCACTATGTTAGCGATGGCTGCAACGGTACAGGGAGACAATATTGCTGTGGTTTCACAATATTTTAGTCAACAGTCCGTTGCAGATATTCCACTACAATTTCGTGGTGACAAGGTGACCATTAGCGATCCCTTCGAAGCAATAGCACTTCAGGGGGATTGGTCACGAACGATTCCTGCTTGTACTAGCTGTCATGGGCCATCTGGTGTTGGTGGAGGTCAATTTCCTCGTTTAGCTGGTCAAGAAGTCAGTTACCTTAAAACCCAATTATTATCATGGCAAAATGGGACTCGAACCGGTGATGCCGATAACATGATGGGCAATATTGCGGTGAAACTTACCGCTGCCGAAATCGATGGATTATCACTGTTTTTTGCCAATATAAAATAAGGACATGACGATGAAACTATTATCGCTATTGAGCATGGGTGTCCTGTGTTGCTTTTCATTACAGGCCAATGAATTATTAACTGAAATTCCTTCTAATTCCGCTACGGTAAACACGTCTGAATCTTTAACGACATTGCCTGATCGCCAAACAGCATTACCTTCGGTAGAGAAAAAAATAACTGACGAATATTTACAACCTGCACCATTAACCGACATTCCAGCAGGTGCTTTTGGTGATAAAATTCGTTTAGGCTATCAATTGTTTGTTAATACTCAACAACTTCGCAATAAGAACGTTGGCAATGAACTCAATTGTGTCAACTGCCATATGAATGCTGGCATTAAAGCGAATGCCTCGCCTTTGTGGGCGGCATATTTTGCTTATCCAGCTTATCGTAAAAAAAATGACAAAGTTAATTCTTTTCAAGAACGTATTCAGGGGTGTTTCACTTATTCGATGAACGGGAAACCGCCCGCGTCTGATTCAGCAGAGCTAGTAGCAATATCAGCCTATTCATACTGGTTAGGAATGAGTGGGTTAATGGCAAAATATCACGTTACGGGGCCAGTGCCTGAATTATCAGACACGGAGTTAGTTAAAGGGGCTAAGCGGGATGATTTTCCTATGCCAGCCGCAATCACCAAGCATTTGGATATAGCAGCGTTAAGCAAGCTGCCGGGGCGTGGTTATCCAAAAATTAAGCAATCTGAAGTAGCGTATTCAACTGAACGAGGCATGACTGTTTATCAAGCACATTGCCAAGTATGTCATAGCGAGGATGGCCAAGGGCAAGTTATTGCGGGCATTTCGGCTCTGCCACCATTGTGGGGGCCTCAAAGTTACAATTGGGGCGCGGGAATGCACAGGGTGAACACCGCCGCATATTTTATTTATGAAAATATGCCATTAGGGAAAAGTGTGCAGTTAACAACTCAACAAGCTTGGGATGTCGCCGCATACATTAACTCGCAAGATCGCCCTCAAGATCCGCGTTTTAAAGGTAAGGTGGCTGAAACTCAACGTCTTTACCATCAGCATGATGGCTTTTATGGCAAGAAAGTATTAGGCAAAATATTGGGCGCTGATTCGTCTGCTAATTTCCCGATAAAATAAGGTGTTTACATCGACCTATTTGTCATCGTAGGTCGATGTGTGTACTGCTTATGTTAATGTACAATATAGAAATTATTTATTCAGATAGAGGCTAATTTGTCAGTTTCTTCTCAACGTTGCCCTATTTGTCATCAAGGTAATGCTTGTTCAATGGCAAGTGGGCAAGCTATTTCAAGCTGCTGGTGTGTTGAATCAAGGCATAACGCAATTGATCTAATCAAGATGTATTTATCTCAGCATCCTAGTTTGACGATCCGTTCAGATCAATGTGTATGCGAATCATGTTTAGCTAAAATGGATCAGATGGTCGCTACACCGTTTCCTGCAGTGCAGTTATTCAAACCATAATCTGATGGTATGTTAATTATTTGTTGTTAACAACAACTTGATGCGTATACTAAAACGTCAATTAGACTTGGGAATGATTAAAAACTTTTTCGTTGTTGTAGCGGCTATATTTGCACTCACCCTTTGTTATGGTCTTGTTTATTCAAAGGACTATTCAGTTAGCCAAACAATTATGACAGGTAAACCCGTAATTGAGCTTTTTATGATGTTGAACATATAACATTATAACCATTTAGCTGTTTTTCGGGGTGAGTCCGACATAAGACAGATTTGTCATGGTACAACAGTAGGCTTTGTGTCTGCTTGGAACAGTGAAATCTCTGAGTTACGTCTTGCCTTGCCATGGTTAACGTAATCGGGGTAACCTAAAAACAATCATGGCAACGGAGTTGGGCCGTTGAACCATAATAAAAAATATATCTAATAATAATAACTTTCGACATAGTCATTACTCATTATGAGGTTTTACATGGAAGCAGTCACAAATATTATCAGCATGATCAACGGTATTGTATGGGGTGTCCCGATGTTGGTTATGATTTTAGGGGTAGGATTATTCCTGTCAATCGGGCTAAAACTCATGCCTATTTTAAAGTTAGGCAGAGGCTTTAAATTATTATGGTCTGGTCGCCAAGTGACTGACGAAAGTGAAAAAGGCGATGTAAGCCCATTCAATGCATTAATGACCTCATTATCTGCCACGATTGGTACTGGTAATATTGCTGGTGTGGCTACCGCAATTTTTATTGGGGGACCAGGAGCCTTATTTTGGATGTGGTGTACCGCCTTGGTAGGAATGGCGACCAAGTTTTCGGAAGCGGTTCTTGCGGTTAAATTTCGTGAAACTGATGCCAATGGCAACCATGTTGGTGGCCCAATGTACTACATCAAGAATGGTTTAGGCAGTAAGTGGGCATGGTTAGGCACAGCATTTGCTATTTTTGGTTCAATTGCTGGTTTTGGTATTGGCAATACTGTACAAGCTAATTCGGTTGCCGATGCCATGAGCAGTAACTTTGGCGTCCCTAATTGGGTTACTGGTGTTGTGTTGATGCTGTTAGTTGGCGCAGTGTTAATGGGTGGGATTAAGCGTATTGCTGAAGTGGCAGGTAAGCTGGTTCCATTAATGACCGTATTTTATATTACTGCTGGTATTTCAGTGTTAGTCGTATATGCAGACCAAGTACCAGCTGCTTTTATGTTGATTATTGAAAGTGCTTTTAATCCAGTAGCTGCTCAAGGTGGTTTTGCTGGCGCCGCGGTGTGGGCTGCTATTCGCTTTGGTGTAGCAAGAGGCGTGTTTTCAAATGAAGCGGGTTTAGGTAGCGCTCCAATTGCCCATGCGGCTGCACAAACAAACAACCCTGTAAAACAAGGTTTAGTGGCAATGCTTGGTACGTTTATTGACACGTTAATTGTGTGCTCTATTACCGGTTTGGCGATTATTGTTTCTGGAGCTTGGACATCTGGCGAAAACGGTGCGGCATTAACCTCATTTGCGTTTTCGCATGCTTTGCCAATGGGAAATTATATTGTGGCAATTGCATTGGCTGTGTTTGCGTTTACCACGATTTTAGGCTGGAGTTTTTACAGTGAAAAGTGTGTTCAATACCTATTAGGCGATAAAGCGGTAAAGCCATTTCGTCTTATTTGGACCTTAGTGGTTCCATTAGGCGCTGTCAGCTCGTTAGAGTTTATTTGGTTATTGGCTGACACATTAAATGCAATGATGGCGATTCCAAATTTAATTGCATTAGTACTTCTTAGCCCAGTGGTATTTGGTTTAACACGTGAATATTTTATCAAGCAACGTGCTTTAAAGGCTAAAGCTTAGTCTGGGCAAGTTGTTCGGTAATGTTGATAGTAAAGCATGTTCATCGGTATCGATGAGCATGCTTTTTCAATTAGACTTTATCAATTAATAATATCTGTCTATTGAGAGCAATTAATCGTTTTAAGCCGTCATTCTTGTTTGGCACACTTTGGCGTGCTAGCACTAAGTATTAATGGTTTATTCAACGTTATTATCAAACTCGGAATCTTCAAATAAGTCGACCGCCGACGTTGGGGTGACATGTTTAAATTGCCGAGCAAAATGACGTTGTACCCCTTTTAAATCAATGTTGCCAATGCCTGAGGCAAAGCCAAACCAAGCATACAGGCCACTAATATCTTCAAACATAGGGGGGAGGTATTTAGGTTGAGCAATAATGCCTTCTTGGTAGGCTTGGTATAATACTGGAATGTCTTCTATGGCTAACTTTCCTAAAAACAACATTGGGATTAACTCAGGTAATCCTGTGCTGATAGCACTTCTGATAAAGTTTATGTTTTCAACATAGCCGCGTACGTAAGAAATATCCTTGGTAAAAAAGCTGCCACCACCCACCATACCACCTCGAAACACTCGTTGAGTGACACGATAACTGTCTTTAGAGCTGAGATTAAGGTTTCTAAAGTAACGATATACTTCGATAAAGTCGGCACCTTGTTCAGCCATATCGACAGCGGAGACACGATCGCTTATGCGTCGAGCTCGGCCAGGATTTGAGCTTAAAGTGAGCATTTCCATTAATACAGCTAAACCTTCTTGGGATGCTGTGACTCGTGGTGAGCCAACACTAAGCCAAGTTGCATGAGGTTGAGCACGACCATTGAGTGTTGTCCCAATATGGACCCAGCCTTCATGTACTTCATATACATTGAGATCTGACTCACTGAACATAGCGCGGGTGTTGAGTTTAACCGTATCACCACCCACAGCGGCATCTGACACAATACCATCGCTTAGTTTGACGTGAATTTCGTCATTATGAAAATATTTCACTAAGCGTTCACTGAGTACATTTACCGCTTCTGGCGCAGTAACAATCTTAGGGTGGCGTTTGCTCATATGGCGTGCAGCTGGCAATGAGAATATATGGCTTAAACGATCACCTAGTTGGCGCAGGGTATGACGATCACCATGTAATTTATGGCTGGCGCTACCGTATAGTTCTTGGCTGAGCTTGCCAAACATTGGTTTACCACGATGGTGAAGCATATCAATGACGATCCGGTATTGATCGATGTTTGCCAGTAATATGTTGCCTAATTTATCACGTTTACCCAAACCGCGTTCAATAGCACTTTTCAACTCTTGTAAATCTGTTTGTGTTTGAACGGCATTAAATGACAAAGGAATTGATTGATAAAAATCATTGCTAACATTGGGAAGCGCTTTGCTTTGCTTCGCTAAAAAGTCATCTTCAACTTGTCTTGGCCATTTTATTGAGTCTAAAATTTTAATGGGTGCTTGGATACGAATTAATTCATCAGAAAAACGACGAATATCTTGTTGATAACGCAGTAAAGAGTCTGACATTGTCTTTTCCTAATCTAGATAATCTTGTAAGCAACATTTGGGTTTATATTAGCAGATGTTGATCACAAAACAGCAATGAAAAAATTCACCGTAATGAGCACTCTTTTAGTGCATTCTATCTCGTATTCTCACATTATTTAAAAATTTATTTTTTAAGTTACTAAAAGTATTCATTAATTTTTTTGGCATTAAAACTGCTTTATCTAAAGTCGGTATACTTGAAAGGAAAATTTATGGCAGCGATGAGCTATTTAAGTGTGATTGAGCGTTATCATGAATATGAACACTTAGTGCACGAATTATTAGAGTCTATTTTGATTGGTGTGGGAGATATTAATTTATTTGAACAACCCATCTCAGCTAAAATTTTTGAAGAGATGGCGATAAGTTATCCCTTCGTGGAACTCATTTATTTGCTTGATGAGCAAGGCATACAGATTTGCCCCAATATCAGTGTCATTAATCAACAAGTTAAATTGCTGACTTGTGGTCATTATGCCGATCGAAGTCAACGACCTTATTTTACTCAATTGTCAGCCACTAATACTGTTCATATTACTCGACCTTATTTATCTAATGCCGGCGGCGGATTATGTTTGTCGGCATCGCAAATGATTAAGTCGACTACGGGGCAAGTGGTTATTGTTGTCATTGATGTCAACTTAACGCGGTTAATTGAGTTTATGATGGGTGACAGTGCTAGACGTAAAATGTCGCCATTTTTCAAAAGTATTTATGCCGCAATTGTGCTTGGCCTTTTTATATTGGTTAGTGTACTAATGTGGACGGTTATCCGTGATATTTACGCTTTGTTTAACCAAATATCCACAACCCATGATCCGCTACAGCCGTTTGGTATCATTATTTTTCTCACGTTGGCATTAGCCATTTTTGATTTGGGCAAAACCATTTTGGAAGAAGAGGTTTTGATGCATAAAGATATCTTCCGCCACAGTTCGACGCGAAGAACGATTACACGGTTTATTTCAACCATTTTAATTGCTATTTCAATTGAAGCGTTGTTGACTATGTTTAAAGCGTCGTTAGGTGAGAAGCAATATATAGAGCCAGCAATTTTGATGATGTTAGCGGTTGTTGGCTTGCTAGTGGGCTTAGGAATATATGTATACTTAGGCGCGAAAGCGGAATTACTACTCACACAGGCGCAAGCTGGTAAGCATGCGCGTCGGGAGCAGGTAAAAAATTAATGCTAGATTTAGCCTAGCCGCCGCTTACAACAGCTAAACAGACAGGGATAAACGCGATAACCGTTTATCCCTATTTTTTAGAAAAAGTCGTCGTCACCAATTGCTTTACGTAATTGTGCTTGTTCGAGAAAATCTTCTAACCTTCGCTTTACTTGGCGTCTATGTTGTAGCGTCTCGGCGGATTTAACGTTTCTAGGCGTTGTCATCGCGTCAATTTCTGTGTCATCCGGCACTCTTTCTGTAAGATTAGCCATAACGAAACCCTCATGTAGAATAAAACGTGGATTGATTCAATGAGCATTTTCTAACTAAAAATTGATAAATAGGAAAGCAAAATATTTTGCCTGAACTGGACAGCATTTTTTGCCTTTCTATTTTGAGCTTAGCAGTAAATGTATTTCTTGCTAGTAAAACATAATGGCTATTATTGAGAGTGTGTGAGAGGTCAAATTTATGGATATTTTGACGTATAATTCCTCTCTATATGGATGAAAAAACGCCACCTTTCAATAAGGTGGCGTAGTTTATATTTAAAAATTAATTAGCGTTAAAGTCATCGCTATAGGCTAAAGCCATAAGAGTAACCTAAAACAATTTTTGCATCGCTGTCAGGTAAATCAGTGTCAGAAGCCATAAATGATACTGTTCCTAGATCCGTTTCAGCACTTAATGTGACGTTATAATCAGCATAAGTATCACCAAACAAATCTTCAACAACATCGCCTTGTGAGTAACCGTAATGTAATGCAAGGCTGAGTTTTTCTGTTAGAGGAAAACTGGCGTTCGCTTGTATGTAGCTCCAGTCTTTTTCATCTGCGGCACCAGATACGTCTGAGTCGGCATTGATGACTTTAGCGTAACCAACATCTAACCATTTCCATCCAAGTACTAAGGCAACCTCACCAAAATCAATGCTGCCACCCGCATCAGGGTAGGCATAGTAAAGGTAGCTGATGTCGTAGGTTAAGTCTTCAGTAAAGTTACCACCATAACCGCCATAAAGGTCTAATTCATAGCTTGTTTCATCACCAAAATCGACATTAGATGCCCAAGTACCAGCATAAAAGCCAGATTCATGAGCATAATCAATTCCACCTTGAATGGCTGCTTCATTGCTGGTTTGTGTTGTCCCGCGCCATAAATAATTTGATGTAGCACCAATATTGCCAGTGACTTCAGCAAGGGCTGAACTGCTCAATAATAAGCCTGTTGATAATGCAATTGCTTGATATAGTGATTTTTTCATCTTCATCCCTTAATATTTTATTATCATTGAGGCAGGTGTTTTTAATCAGATGCGCTCAATGTTGGTTTGTCTGATGATCAATTAGCGAATCGCATGCCAACTATTTTTTTCCTTTAAAGTTAATTGGTTATGGTTTTATTTGTGGCGTTGTTATAACTTTGTTGCAGCTTAATGATGCAGGCGTGCCCTTTTTTTGTGCAGTCCACTTGCGTTAAGGATAATGCTGCGAAGCATAGAAACTTGGGATAACAATGCGCTGGACATAAAAAAACCTCCACAGAGGAGGTTTCTCTCAAAAAAAGATGGTGCTAATAATTAGTTAACGCTATCTTTTAGTGTTTTTCCTGCTTTAAACTTAGGTACTGTAGCTGCAGCAATTTGAATTTCTTTGCCAGTTTGTGGGTTACGGCCGGTACGTGCGGCACGTTGAGTGGTTTCAAAAGAACCAAAGCCAACAATAGAAATTTTATCACCATTTTTCATGGCTTCAGTTACCGCTTCTTCGAAAGATTTTAGTGCGCGGCCTGCTTCAGCTTTCGTTAATTCCGCATTTTCAGCGATTTTTGCAATTAGTTCACTTTTGTTCATATTGATATTCTCTGCTTTCCATAGAAGTGTTTTTTAAAACATGATTAACATGCCACAAGCCATGCTGGTTTAAAAGCACTTTATCCCATAAATTCAGTATCTGTAATGGTTTTAAAGCAAAAACACTACAAATAATGCTCTCATTCGTCCTTTCATTACTCTTCTAATAGTTGGTAAAGAATTTTCTTTACTAACTGTGGTTCAAACGGCTTATCACATAAGGCGTTGACTCCGGCGCTAAATACATTACTTAGATGAGTATCGTTAGCTTCTGAAGATACCATTAAAATGGGGATGTGTGATTGTTGGCTGTGGTTACGAATATATTGTGTTAATGCCAGCCCATCGACAGAAGGCATGTTGTAATCTGTAATTACTAGATCATACATGTTGTCTTTCATGAGGTTGATAGCTTGTTCACCATCAACGGCTTCGGTAATCAGTTGCATGCCTAAGTTGCCAATAGTGCGTTTAATGACATTACGCGCCATACGGCTATCGTCAACTACGAGAACTCTAATGTTGTGTACGTCAAAGTGTCTTAAATCTAGTTCGTCATTACTCAGTAAATCAATGGTTGAATTGAGCGCTGTTGCTAAATGTTCTGCATTAAATGGTTTAGGTAAAATAGCGACTACACCAGACTGCCTAAATATTTCGAGCTGCTCACGGCGGCACTCACTCGACACTAACATAAATTGAATGTCATCTAATGCGGGCGTGCTTTTGATGTGCTGCAGTAAATCGGTTGCTTCACCATCGGAAAAATGCAGTGCACTGGCGATCAAATCAGGTTTATGGCGTTGAATAATCGCCTTTGCTTCAGTAATTGTTGCGGCAGTTTGAATGCTGCTCACCCCTTCTTGCTGAAGACGAGTAATAATAATTTTACGTTGAGTCTCAGAAGGCTCAAGCAATAGGATTGATAATTCACTCGGGGACAAACTAGTCATAATTTACATTCCACAGATAGCTGTACGATTTTGTTATTTTAATGTTGTTGGTACAGACAAACTATACACTAAAAAGTTTGGTAGAAGACAGACTACCTAGGAATAGCACTTATGTTTGTTTTTTAGCAAGATAGTTGCGTGTCACGTTCGAGAGCCCAACCCACCATTGAAACACCACTAAACTTACTGACATTAACCACAGAGGAAGCAATGGAATATTATAGCCTTGAAAAACAAGTTTGACGTCTTCAGGGGTGATTTGATAAGCAATCACCGCGGTGGTTGTTACTGCTGCTAATCCGAGGCTTTGTAAGCCGACATAGCTTAGAAGCAGCACTTTTGTCCATGTTGCACGTTTGAGTAAACCAATCGCAACCGGTATTACCCCTAATGTTAATAAATCAAATGCTTGGAAAGCTGTTGCTCGCCAAAGCGCAATAATGGCGAGTACAACATACAATGTAATCAGTAGTATGACTCTCATGGGCATCTGTGACACTGTTTTTTGGTTCATATTGGTCATCGCGCTAGAAAATTTGAGGTAGAATATCTCAAAAAATGGAGTGATGGGTATATTGTGATGACAGAAACACAGTTTTGGGCGCTAGTGACCCGTGATCAACCTGAGCAGTCTTCTGCCGATCTTGCACAGCGTTTACGGCAACAATTGCAAACCTTGGATGATGAAGCACTTAAAGCATTTGATAAAATGATGGGGCAACAATTGCGCCGCAGTTATTTATGGTCCATTTGGGGGGCTGCTTATATTATAACGGGGTGCGATTCTGATTATGCTTTTGCTGAATTTAGGTGTTTTTTGCTGTCGCTTGGCCAACAATGGTATGACAATATTATTGCTGATCCTGACTGCTTAGGAGAACTAGAGCAATGGCCATTAGTGGACGATTATGCTTACCCCTTTGTGGAAGACTTTGATTTGATCGCTGGACAAATCTATGAAGACCGTGTTGAACATGAGCTGCCGTTTGTCCCCGCAGGGGTAAACTCACCTGTGGGGAAAAAGTTCAGCACTAAGCCCAAAATGATGCGGCAACAGTATCCATTGCTGAGCGCTCGGTTTCCTTTTTAGGTGTGTTGAGTATGGATGACTAAGTCTGTTAAGTCTCGGTTCAGCTTAAGTGGATTATAGTGATTACATCGCAATGAGTGCTGACAATGAGCATTCAGCTTAGTGGCATTGCAATATGACTTGATAGTTTAAATAATCATTAAGTGTGATCGTTTTAGATGACTGTATTATATGCTTTTTATGCTTTTGGAGGTCGATTATGAACATAACATATTTACTGCTTGCTGTGGCAATAGTGTGCCCAGTAGCCATGGCCGAAGAGGCGCCAGAACCGAATCCTGTTACAGAGGTTGGGGTGGTTAAAATAGAATGGCAAAGCCCAAAAAATTTCCGTGATATTAAAAACTCAAATGAGATCCAGTCTCGCTTTGAAAAACGTTTATTTGAAACCTTAACAAAAAATATCAATAAGAAAGCGGAAAAAATCCTTAAGCCAGGACAAACATTGCAAATGCAAGTCACTAACCTTGATTTAGCTGGCGATATGCGGCCAACATTTGGTGCCATGCCAAATGATTTGCGTATTGTAAAAGATTTATACCCACCCAAAGCCACATTTAGTTACAGTGTAAATCAGGGGGATAAGGTGATTATTGCGGGTGATGAAAAACTCACCGATATGAATTTTATGTACAACTCGCGTCGTTTTAATGACAAACCATTTCAATATGAAACAAGTATGTTTGACGATTGGTTGCAAAAAAGCATCGCGCCTAAATTATAACTTAGGCTGATTCGGTGCGTCGCTCTTCAAGCAGGTAGAAACCATTTAGCGCGAGTTTTGCCTGCTTTTTTGCTTGGGCACTTAAGGTTGATAATTGATATTCAGTTGCCTGTTGTGTCACGTTTGGCGATAAAATTCCTATGGATAACGATACCAAGGGGTACTGGCATTGCTGTCCTTGCCTATCTTGAGCGCACATTGTTTGTGCCTGCCAGTGGGCTTCATTGTAAAAGCTGATTTTCAGCTGTTCAAACTGTTCAATAATAAGTTGGCAATTGGCTTTGGTGTCATCTTGCATGCTTATCATAACAAAATCATCGCCACCAATATGACCGACAAAACAATGTTCACTTTCATACGGTAAGACTAAGTTAGCCACCAATTGAATCACTTCATCCCCACGATAAAAGCCATAAATATCATTGTAAGGTTTAAAGTGGCTTAAATCTAAATAGGCTAAATAGTAAGATTTTTTCTGTAACCTTAAACGCTTAAGCTCTTCCTGTATGGGAACGTTACCAGGCAGGCTGGTGAGCGGATTTGCATGCCGAGCCATTTTTATTCGATGTTCGGTAATTCGTTGCAGTAAATCTTTGGTATGACCGATGCCGATAAGTTGTTGATGTCGTAAAATGATAAATTGTTGAGCGACTATATTAACGGAATCAGAGGTAAGCAATTGACTGACATTGGTGAGTGGTTCATTGGCATCTATGTGTAATACCTTGGTATCCATTGCGTGACGAGCTGGGTGGTTTTCATGTAATGCTCGGCCATATGGGGTGCTAAATAATTCCAGCAGCGTGCTGCGATTAACAATACCCAGCGGACGATGGTTCTCGATGATCACTATGGCTTGTAATGCAGGTTGCTCAGTAAATGTTTGGCTGAGCGTTTTAAGTTGTGTATTGGGAGACACCGTTATGGCATTAGTACATAAGCTTTCTGCGGTTTCACAATACCGAGTACTGGGTTGAGTAATGCTAATGTTCTGATCGCTGCTAAAAGAGGTATTGGGATGTAAGGCTGGGCGTCCTAAAAAATATCCTTGGCAATAGGTAATACCCAATTGTTTAAGCGTTGTGAGCTCTTCATTGGTTTCTATCCCTTCCGCTATTACTTTACAGGTTAAGTTTTGGCACAAATCAACAATAGAACGAACAAATTCCTGTTTTACTGCTGTGGTATCAATTTGATGAATAAAATGGCGGTCAATTTTCACGTAGTCTGGTGCTAGTTCAGACCACAAACGTAGCCCTGAATAGCCAGCGCCTAAATCATCAATAGCAGTTAAAAAACCTTGATTACGATAATGATTTAAACAGGATTTTAATAAATCAATATCGTCAGCTGGATATTGTTCAGACAACTCGATGACGACATCTGAAGGGCTAATACCCAATTGTCGAATGAGCTGTAATGTCATGCCTTTTGGATGGCTTGGATCAAGTAGAGCTTTAGGTGAAATATTAATAAAGAGCTTGCCATTAAGTTGGCGGGTATGAAAAGCATGCACCGAAATACTGCGGCATAAAGTTTCAAGTTCACTTAACAAGCCTTGCTTTTCTGCCGTGTCAAAAAGTGCAAATGGCGTGTGCAACGGACTATGTAGAGGGCCACGACTGAGTGCTTCTACGCCGTGTAATTGATTGGTTAAGACATTAAAAATTGGCTGAAATACAGCTTCGATAGCCTGTTGTTCAATGATATTGTCAAGTTCGCTCGCGAGTTGTAAAACCGTCATGTCTTGTTCTCGTTAAATAAATTACCCAACAACATGATGTTCGGTATTGTTACGATATAGAGACAAGTCTATGGCGAAATAATGACAAGATTATGTCAAAGCCCTTAACTTTAAATGGTTAAAGGGCTAGTGGGTTGTTATTTAGCAAGTTTAAATATTTGCAATGTTTGCAGCAAAGTGGCCATTTTTTTAATAAAAGCTTCGAGTGTTTCTGGCGCAACATGAGTACTGTTTTGCATTTCATCAAATTCTGCCACTAGCTCCTGAACATAAGGTAAAAAGCGGTTACTCTGTTGCGTGAAGCCTTGCTCCTCAGTAAAAATGGCAACAAATTTTCCGTGACCGGCTTTTCTGAGTTCGTCTAAGCGCGCGTCAGAATCAATGGCTTGCCTATAGGCGATTTGCAGATTTTCTTTTATTTGTAGAAAAACATTGGTGTACGGCATAATTGCCTCATAGTGCATATATAAAGAATAATGCTAATTATAAGGAGCTGCTATGCAGGCAACAAGGAAAAGTCCGCTTATTTTCAATATCAGTTTGATTTATCGCCGTTTACAACGTGATTATTGCGGGCTAATAGCACTGGTATTGTGTTTTGTCTCTGCACCTGTTGTTGCCAAAGATGCTCCAGTATTTTATAAGATTGAGTATCAACAACAGCATGGGTATTTATTGGGGTCGCTTCACATCGGCCGCTCAGATTTCTATCCATTACCTCAAGTCATCGAAAAGGCATTTTTACAGTCTGATGCCTTGGTTGTTGAAGCTGATATCAGTAACGTAGATACGGTGAGTTTATTAAATGAATTTGGCGGATTGAAAAGCGATATCGCTCATGACGTCAATCAGCGACGTTATGAATATTGCCTGAGTCATACTGTGCTATGTCAAGGTTTAGCACCTTACGCTCCTTGGTTACAATCGGCACAAATTAGCATGAGCCGTTATGTGGATTTAGGCTATAGCGCTGAATTAGGTGTTGATGCTTATTTTATGGCCAATCTGGGGGCAAAGGCGTTATTAGAGTTAGAAAGTATGCAGTTTCAATTTGAATTGATTTCATCATTTTCGACTGAGACGCAATTGCAAATGTTAGACGATGCCATAAACGTAAGTGATGTTGAAATGTTGGCGTTAGTTAACGCATGGCGCCATGGTAATGCACAACAACTTGCGGATATTATGGAAGATCAAGCGGGCGATTCTGATGAGTTATTAACAAAGTTACTTTGGCAACGTAATCATACTATGTCGATGAAAGTGATAGAGTTACTAAAAAACAAACAGTATAAACAGTTGTTTGTTGTTGTGGGTGCTGGGCATATAGTGGGCCAGCAATCTATCCCTTTTTTGCTGATGCAACAAGGGGTAAAAGTCACTCGTTGTGGTGTAGCAGAATGTTAATTTAGGGCGTTAAACGACCTAAAAAGTGAACATAACGCCCTAGTGATAGATAAGGTTCTCGCTGCGAGTAGGCTAATTCCATTTCAATGAGTTGGTTTTTATCAAAATCAGGTGGTAAATGATTTTTTAAGTAGTCATTAATCACTCTTACACCAGATTGACTCACCATAGACATCCCCCATTGGCTAAACCAATTGCGGACATCTTCAATATAAAGCGGGTGGGTTGGTGTTAACCCTACTTTCTTTTTGACGTTAAAATCACGTTTAACATAGTCGAAATTACCTGAAATTAAACTGTGAAAACGTAATGCTTCTTTGTTATAAAACATCAATGAAAATAATCCATTAGGCTTTAATAGTGTGAGTAAACCTTGCAGTGTGCTGTGTGCATCAATTAACCATTCAGCTACCGCATGACAGAGAACAACGTCAAATTGACCATACTCTACTGCTGTTAATGCTTGTATTGGGCTGTGGACTAATTGTATTGATAGTGGGGTGTTTGATTCTGCAATCTGTTGTTTTGCTTGCGCAAGCATTTGGGCTGAAATATCACAAAGTACAACATCATGACCTAATGCGGCCAGCTTTTGACTAAGAAAGCCAAAACCGCCACCTGCATCAAGAATACGTAAACGTTGTTGACCTAATTCTGCCAGCGCAGGGATTAAATCACGCCATAGCACTGCTGCACGAATTTCACCTTTGGTTGTGCCATAGATGTTTTGAGCAAATTTTTGACTGAGTTTATCGAAGTTTTTATCTTGCACTGTATTGGTACACTAACGGTAATGGATCTTAACTGGATGACTGTAATTGTCGCATTGTGTGCTGAATAAGGTAAAGGTAATAATACTATGGTTCATTATTTTTGCGGTGTTCTGTGTAGGTTAATCGTTTAGTTGCTTTATCGTGATTAATGGGCTCACGGAGGTAATGTGAGCGAAGGTTAATGCAAGGTAACATAAAATATCGGCTTAGCAACCTTGATAGTCTAGGGTATAATGCTGCATTAACCGTTTTTTGCAGTGCTTAATTGGCTGCCATTGTAAGGTATTTCATTGTGAGTCATGACTACGCTATCGAATTAAAAACGATGCCTTCTCTTTTATCTTTATATCGAAAAATTTTATTTGGACGTAAGCCCGGCTGGGATCAGCAACCATTAGCGAATATTTATGTGCAGGCATCGAATGTGGCTTTGTCTCAAGATAAAGTTCATCAGTATGCGAAGGTATGTGGTTTTGAATATGATGGAAAAATATTACCGCCTACTTATTTATATGTCTTGGCGTTTCGCCTTCATGCGATGATTTTTACCCATGAAGCGGTGACTTTTCCATTACTTGGAATGATCCACTTAAAAAATAGCATTCGAGTTTTACGACCTGTTACCGCTGATGAAGTGTTATCGGTGCAATGTGAGTTAACCTCTAGCGCTACTACCGATGCAGGGCTAGAGTTCGAGTTAACTTCAAAAGTGTATGTGGGTGATGAGCTTGTATGGCAAGCATTGTCGACTTATCTCTATCGTATTGAGTCTGCTGGTCGTCGTGCCCGTCCGCCTAGAGCGTCAGACATGGCCTGGGAAAATGTACAGCAATGGCATTTAACAGATGACTTAGGTCGTCGTTATGCTAAAGCTTCTGGCGACTATAACTTAATTCATTTACACCCTTTATTGTCAAAACGCTTTGGTTTTGAGCGTGTGTTGGCGCATGGGATGTGGTCTAAAGCGCGTGCTTTATCTCAGTTAATGCCCTTTATTGGTGAGCGACCTTTTCAGGTTGATGTTGAGTTTAAATTACCAGTATTTATGCCGTCTGAAGTGACGTTTGCATTTGAAAGTATGGATAATGGTAAACGTTTTGAAATGCGTGATATCAAAGGGCGTCGACCACATTTACAAGGTCAAATGAGTTATTTAGACTAACCTTTCATGGGCTTAGAAAAGCTCAAGGTTATTCACTTGAGCTTTCTATGATATCCATACTCGGTCCGCTGTACAGTATTATCTCCATTAGCATTAAACGTAGGGATAAGCCTGTCATTATCACAACGTTTGAGCTATTTGGTAATCGCTAATTTCCCTATTTGAGATAATTATTGGCATAATTACGGAACGCAATGCCCCATCGAAGCCTGCCAAATACTAAACCATTGCTGGCGGTCTAGTACAATATTGGCTGAATTTACCGCACTGGTTATACGCTGTAAATTGCCGCTACCAATAATGGGTACTGGGCGACTTGGGTGCATACGAACCCAAGCATATATCACTTGACTAATATCTTGTGCGCCAACTTGATGAGCTATATCGAGCAAGGTATTGCGAATGCGTTGTGCCTGTTGAGTGTTCGCTGAAAATAATTCCCCACCTCCCAAACAAGACCATGCCATTGGCGTGATCCGATACTGTTGACACTGGTCAAGCACTCCATCATGGATGCTTTGCAAGGTTAACGGGGATATTTCAACTTGATTGGTGACCAAAGGTGCACTGAGTCGGGATTGCAATAAATTAAATTGGCTGGTGGTAAAGTTAGATACGCCAAAATGGTTAACTTTACCTTGGACGCGAAGTTGTTCAAACGTCGTTGCTATTTCGTCTGCATCCATCAATGGATCTGGGCGATGAATTAATAATACATCTAGGTGATCCGTTTTTAATTCAGTAAGTGAATTTTCAACACTTTGAATAATATGAGCTTTACTAGTATCGTAGTGATTAACATAACGACCATCATAGCCATCAAATTCTGGTTTAATGCCACACTTACTGATGAGTTGCATTTGTTGACGTAATTGCGGCTTTAATGTCAAGGCTTCACCAAATAAGGTCTCACATTGGTAAACACCGTATATATCGGCATGGTCCATGCTGGTTACACCGAGCTCAAGATAATGTTCAATTAAAGCAAGACGCTGTTGTGGTGACATGTTCCAAGAGTCAACACGCCAAAATCCGCCAATAAAATCGGAAAAATGGAACGCAGGTGATGTCATCGTTAATTACTTATTATGTGAGGTAATGCTACTGTAGCAGATAGGAATAGCTAAGCCAGATAATATACGAATGTATCTGGCTTAACGGGATAAACGCTTGAATTTATTTTTGGTAAATATGCACATCACGCTGTGGGAATGGAATACTAATACCTTCAGCGTCAAAACGGACTTTGACTGCGCGAGTAATGTCCCAATAGACTTCCCAATAATCATCAGGGGTTACCCAAGGCCTTACGACAAAGTCGACTGACGATTCGCCCAAGGTGTGCAGTTTTACAATGGGTTCTGGGTGTGCTTGGACTTTTGGGTGTTGCTCAACAATATTTCTTAAAATAGTTTCAGCGTGTTCAATATCATCGCTGTAACCTATGCCAAAAGTCATATCAACTCGACGTTGATGTTCTGCGGTGATGTTATTAATGGTATCGCCCCAAATTTTATTGTTTGGCACAATTAAGCGTTGATTATCCAGTGTTTTGATGGTGGTAGACACTAAACTCATGTGGCTAACTCTACCCGTCACGCCCGCAGCATTAATCAAATTACCCACATCAAATGGACGATAGACTAAGATCATCATTCCTGATGCAAAGTTTGACAGCGTATCTTGTAGCGCAAAACCAATAATGACACCTGCAATACCAAAGCCAGCAAGTAGCGGGCCGAGCTCAAAACCAAGCTGCGACAGAGCTATTAACAAACCTACAGCAAAGACAACTTTAGCGGATAGTGAGATAAAGAACTCTTGCAGTAATTGGCTGAACTGTAATTTAGATGCTCGTACGGTTTTGGCAATAATTTGGGTGATAATTTTGGCAACTAAACTGGTAATAAATAGAATGAATAGAAACACCAGTATTTTAAACGTTAGGCTCGGTCCATTGTTGATGGTTTGATCTTTAAGTACTTTTGCCCAGCCTTGTAGCAAGTTAGAAGCCACACTGAAATTTAATACATCTTGTGTAATATCACCTGAGACGCTAAACAATGTTTGTTGAAATTGCGTGACGTCTTGCCCTTGTGCTTCTAGTATTCCTGCTGAAGCGGCTAATGTAGAGCTGCTTTGTTCTAAGCGTTCTTTTAACGCCACAATGTTAGCTTTTTGCTCGCTGGTGATATCGGCTCCAGCGCTTTCTGCTTCCGCAACCGCTTTTTGTAATTCATCTTGAGTATAATGTACTAAACTGTCGAATTGGTCGGCTCGTTTGAGCATAAACGCTATCAGTTGTTGCTTTGGGGCGCTTACATCCATCTCTAACGTTTCTGCCCATTGCAGTGTGGAAAACTGAGCCTTGAGGTAATGATCGCGTTCAAATTCACGTTCTGAGATGGCTAAAATTACCTTATTGCTATCCTCTTGGCTGACTTCAAGGCGCATAGCCATCACTTGCAGGTCCAAGTAATCACTCATTTTGTTTAAGAAATTCATTTGGCTTTGCACTAGATTAATAAGGTATTGTTGGTCTGTATCTGGCAAGGTCATTAATTGAGCAATTTTGTCGCGTAGTTCAGATGACTTGTTTTTAATGCGATATTCAGTAAATGTACGCAGTTCACCTCTTTCCTTAAAGAGCAATAGGGTTTCTTGCTCAATCGTTTCTTTCAGGCGAGTAATTTGCTTTTGCGTTTCTGTTAATTGATTATTGGCAACCGTTGGCGGCTGCGTATTTTGTTCAGTTCTAGCCGATGGCGACATAAATACCGCCGCGCTAAATAACATTAATGTAAATAAAATCCGTAGCATGTAAAGTCGTCCTTTTATCTTTAATTGCGCATATGATAGTGGATAAGGCCAGCTGGCAACAAGTACAGTAATTTAGAGGGGAATTTGTTACACTGCCGCCATTATTACATCAAGGAAATCACTATGTCGCTGCAATGCGCCCATTGCTATAAGTCTTTTTCAATTGCAAAAGTGACAGAAAGTCGTGGCAAAGGTTTGTCGGTTGAAGTGAAATGTCCTCATTGCAGTGCTTGGCTTGGGCATAACAAATCACTGTCAGTGACTAAAATAGTCGGCTTTTATGGTGGCGTTGCCGCTGCCGTAGTAGGGTATTTTGTTGAGAGTGTTGCAGCTATTACTACGCCAGTGATTATTTTGGCGGTGATTGTTGTAGGGCTGTCGCACATTATGGATCACTTGCAGCTGATTGAAGCACCCGAAAATGATCCTAATGCTGAGTCTAACATGAAGTAATTTTTATTTTACTTCAATCACTTGGCTTTCTAATGATGCTTCAACGTAATAAATCCCGCCTAGCACGACAACTGCAACAATGAGCATTACTAAAATAATACCGATGTTTTCACGAATAAATTGTGGCATGGATTAAGTCCTGTACTGGTTTACACTGATACGGTTATAGTATGGATGGCAGCTTAAGCCTAGCTTAAAAATGGCGATAGTTATGTGTTAAGTCAGCTTGGTTATTAATTGATTAAGAATTAATTAACGTATTCATGAATTGTCACAATCTAACTATTGCATTTCTAGAGTGGTATTTTACACTTATGCTACTTTTTTAACTTGGTGGAGTTGTGCTGGTGAGTTCCCGCATCAAAATAAGACAAACTATCGCAATCTGGCTAAGTGCCATTTTGATTGTGTTGTCTGTTGCTGCGTCTGCACACTCAGTTAAACATCTCGATGACGGAGTACAAAATCATTGTACCTTGTGTTTTCATCAGCACCAGCTTAATAAAACACTTCACTCATCCCATTTAGTTTTCGCCGTTTCTAAGCAAACGTTTGAACGCCAACAATATACGCTGCCTTTGTTACTTAGCGTATTCCAAGCCTACTACCAAAGCCGTGCTCCACCTGCATCTCGTTAGTTCAACATTGTAATGATTTATTTTCCGTTATCTGTCGGTTTTTTCTAAACCCAGATTGGCGGCTACTTGTTGTATTTTGGAGATATTATGTCTGCGTTAAAAACACGTGTTTCGTTATTAGCACTGGCTTGTGCTGTGAGTTCGTATTCTGCAATGGCAGAAGATTCTAGTTTAACTAATCCTAGCATTAGTGCGGTGCTCGATGGTTATTATCAAACGGGCGATCGTCCATTGGCTGAACGTGATGAAGGTTTTGGTTTAGGTGAAACTGAGTTGGCATTAAGTGCCAATATTGATGATAACTTTTACGGTAAAGTGACTGCCGTTATTGAGTCAGCTGATGGCGAAACTGAATTGAATTTGGAAGAAGCCTTTATTCAAACGCTGGCACTACCAAGTGGACTTTCTGCACGCGCCGGCCGTTTTTTATCTGATATTGGTTATTTAAATAATCAACATAAGCATACAGATTCGTTCACTGAGCGACCAGCAGTATACCGTGCATTTTTAGGTAACCATTATTTTGATGATGGTATCCGCTTAAGCTACGTTGCGCCAACAGATCTATACTGGACAATGGGTGTTGAAGGCTTTTCTGGCGATAGCTTGCGTGCTGCAGATGAACATGGCGACCGCGATTTCGACGATGTCGGTGTATTTACTGCACTAACCAAAATTGGTGGTGATATCGGGGTTGAGAGCTCATGGCAGCTAGGCTTAAGTTATTTACGTAATGAAAATGGCTTAGCGTATGCCGAAGAGCATGAAGGCGAAGAAGAGGAAGCAGAAGAAGAGCATGAGCATAGCCACAGCGCGTCTTACACTGGTGAGAATACTTACATCGCAGACTTTGTCTATAAGTGGGCCCCTAATGGTAACTACAAATATCAGAACTTAACCGTTAGTGGTGAATACTTCAGAGTGACAGATATTTTTGGTGAAGAACCAGGGCATGTTGATGATATCGATGACATGGATGATCATGAAATTAGTGATGACGATTATCATGAAGGTTGGTATTTAAGCAGCGTTTATCAGTTCTCCCCAAGCTGGTCTGCTGGTGTACGTTATGGACAAGTCGAAACTTATGAAATTCATGAAGATCACCTTGACCCACAAAAACTAAAAGAAACTGAAGTTAGTCTTGCTTGGCATAGCAGCCATTTCACAGCAGTTCGTTTTCAGTTTACTCATCAAGATGGAACTAACTTTGATGGGGTTGAAGATGATAATATCTTCACTTTACAATATGTTATGACACTAGGAGCTCACGGTGCGCATCAATTCTAAATTGCTTTTAGCAGTGGCTGCAATGCCACTGTTGTTTACCGCGACAGCAAAAGCGGAACTGAATGTATTTGCTTGTGAAGCTGAATATGCTGCATTAGCGCAAGTTTTAGCACCAGATGCGAGAGTGTATTCGGCAACCACAGCGATGCAAGATCCACATCAAGTACAGGCGCGTCCAAGCTTAATTGCTAAAATGCGTCAAGCTGATTTAGTGGTATGTGCGGGTGCCGATTTAGAAATTGGCTGGCTACCTATGCTGCAAATGAAAGCATCTAACCCTAAGGTTAAATCTACTGATAAAGGGTTGTTTTTTGCGGCGGAACAAGTCGAGACTTTGGATAAACTGGCGAGTGTTGACCGTTCAATGGGTGATGTACATGCTAAAGGGAACCCCCATTTACACCTAGATCCAGAGCGTATGCTTATCATTGCTAAAGCACTTAGTGCAAAGATGATTGAACTCGACCCGCAAAACAGCAGCGAGTATCAACAATCTTTAGCTGATTTTAGTCAACGTTGGCAGGCTAAAATCCCCCAGTGGAAAGCTGAAGCAAAAGGCTTAGCAGGTAAAAAAGTCATCGCTTATCATTCTAGTTTCCGTTATTTATTTAATTGGATCGGAATGGAGCAAGTGGCTGATCTTGAACCCAAGCCTGGTTTGGCACCAACCAGTAGCCATTTAGCTTCTTTACTTACACGCGCTGAAAAAGGCGATGTAATGGCGGTAATTGTGGCCTCATATCAAGACGAACGTGGTGCTAAATGGTTAGGTGAACGTGCAAATCTGCCGGTGTTGGTGTTACCGATGTCGGTGGGTGGTAATGACGAGAGTAAAGATTTATTCAGCCTGTATGATAGTTTGTTGACGCTATTGAATGGAGTGAAATAACACTATGTTTAATGTCGAGCTACTGTCTATTTTGTTGCCTGCGTTAGCTGCTGGGTTGTTAGTGCTATCAACACATGTATTACTAGGTCAGCAAGTGCTTAAGCGAGGTATTATCTTTATCGATTTGGCCATTGCTCAAGTTGCTGCGTTAGGCGCGATAGTGTCGCACATTGATCATAGAGTAGACGCTTTGCCTTTTGCTCATGTGTGGATGCCTGCGTTGTTTGCGTTAGCTGGGGCAGGCGTTATCGCTTGGATGGCAAAACGATTAGTCGGTGAGCTTGAGGCATTTATTGGTTGTTTTTATGTGCTCAGTGCCGTGATGGCAATGTTGTTGTTAGCTAATGATCCTCATGGTGCTGAGCTATTAAAGCAATTGATTTCTGGTCAAATACTGTGGGTTAGCTGGTCTCAATTGGTATTACCTGCAGTGGTTTCTGCTGCTATTCTTGGGGTGATTATTGTAAAACCCCAAGTGTTAGAGGGAGCTGGGTTTTACTTTTTATTTGCATTAGTCATTACCTTGTCAGTGGAGCTGGTGGGGGTCTATTTAGTGTTCAGTACGCTTATTTTGCCGGCTTTAGCCTTAAATAAATATCATGGTAAAACTAAGCTTGCTTGGGCTTATGGTGTTGGAGTTGTCGGGTATATTGCAGGGTTAGTGTTGTCTGCTAACTATGATTTACCCAGTGGTGCAGCCATAGTTGCAACATTAGCCTTAAGTGCATTGCTGTTTAGAATAATATTGAAATTACGCTCATCTGCTTCAGTTCATCAACGGGCTAAATAACTCGCCTGTCATATAAACCATATTATTCTGCCTCTTATCACAGAGGCAGAATATTTCAGCGTACATATGTAAACAAAACGTTGAGTCCCTAGACTGGCATCGTTATACTGTGGCCAATTTTATTGCAGGAGTATGCTGTGCTGCTTATCGCTCGTTCAATTATTCTCGCCGTGCTGTTATTTTTACTCTTTGTGTTCTCGATAGTTTTTTGCCTTATACGGCCAATGCATCGCGATAACGTACATTTGATTGCCAATATTTTCGGTTCGGTTTCACCGTTGTTAGGGATCAAGGTGATTAAGCGTGTGCGTTCAGTCAGTGCATCTGCGCAGCCTTGTATTTATTTAGCCAATCATCAAAATAATTTTGATTTGTTTACTCATACCTCTGTCGTGCCTAAAGGAACGGTTAGTTTAGGTAAAAAAAGCTTGGCTTGGATGCCATTATTTGGACAAATTTACTGGTTATCTGGCAATATCTTGATTGATCGTAAAAATCGTCATAGTGCATTTGACACAATGGCAAAAACGGTTGAAAAAATGAAATCTAAACTATTATCAGTGTGGATTTTTCCTGAGGGAACTCGCTCTCGTGGCCGAGGTTTACTGCCATTTAAAGTTGGTGCATTTCATACTGCAGTTGCCGCGCAAGCGCCGATAGTGCCTGTATTAGCGTCTTGTCAGAATCACATAAACCTTAACCGTTGGAACAATGGTGTGGTGATTGTGGAGATGATGGAACCGATACCAACCGAAGGTTTAGATAAAAGTGATGTTAAAGCACTCAGTGCGAAGGTACATCAGCTGATGTCTGCACGTTTGGTTGAATTAAATAAAGAAGCGGAAGCGTTAACGAAAAAAGCACGTGCATAGGTATTGGTTATCGTCATCAAATAAGCGTTGCATGCTCGCAACTTTTAATAGTTTGGGTATAATTAAATTCATTTTGTGAGTCCTATTTACGGAGTAATCCATGTCTGTTGAGCGTCAGTTAAAAGAACAATTTGCTGAGAATCTTGAAATTGTTGATGCCTTACTTGCTGATGGTTCAGAGCCTGATGCGGAATATACGATTGAACATCATTTTTCGGCAACAAATTTTGATCGTTTAGAAAAAGCCGCTGTTGATGCATTTAAGCTCGGTTTTGAAGTTAACGATGCAGAAGAAATGGAACTGGAAGATGGTTCGGTTATTTTTTGTTTTGATGCCATTGCCCAGCATAAACTCGAAACCGCATTACTTGATAAGGCTTGTGAACAGCTGATCTTGCTCGCTGCCAAGCAAAAAGTAGACTATGACGGTTGGGGGACTTATTTTGTTGGCGATGAGATTGAAGATGACGAAGATGATGAAGATGAATTGGACGATAAGTTTCACTAGTTAATCTGAGTGTTAATCGCATAAAAACGCCCACCAATGAATGGTGGGCGTTTTTTATGCGTGGCATATATCGTTTATACCAATCCTTATTAGAATTTTTGCTAAAAGAGCAAATTCTAATTCGGATTGGTATTATCTATGAATAACGCTTTTATTGCGGCCAGTTTGCTTGGCTTCATATAAGGCTTTATCTGCACCAGATAACCAGATTGAACTATTGTCTATTTCTGAATCTAAATCATTAATTCCTAGGCTTACCGTGGCTTTTATAAGGCGATTTTCGAATGATACTTCAGATGCTTCAATTCGTTGCCTTAAGCGTTCGGTAAAGCTCAGTGCGTCTTCTGCTGTCGTGTTTGATAAGATTACAGCAAACTCTTCTCCACCATAACGACCCGCACAGTCTGTTTCACGCAAGGCTTGTTTTAACAGATAGGCAATATGCTGGATCACCTTATCACCGGCGGGATGCCCATACTCATCATTAATGCGTTTGAAATTATCGATGTCTATCATTACCAATGATGCTGTATCACCATAGCGAGAATAGCGTTCGAATTCTTTTTCCATGCAAGTTTGCCAATGACGACGATTATGTAACAAGGTTAAACCATCGGTTTGGCTTAGCTGCTCGAGTTGTTGATTGGCTGATTTAAGTTGCAGCTTGTTGACGGCAATATCTGTTACATCATAGATAATAATACTGATATGGGTGATTTGGCCGGTTAATGAGGCGAGCGGCAACAAGGTGATATTTTGAAACATAAAATCAGCGCGGCCGGTAACAGGTCTATAATTTTTAAATTGGAATACATATGGCCGCTGCTCCCAACTAATAAACGTGCGGTTTTTAAGCATAAAAACCGACTCCATTTTTTGTTTTAGCCAACCGCTGGGTAGGTCAGGAAACTTTTCAAATAGATTGCTACCTTTAATGGAATTAGGTGATACACCACTATGGTTTTCCATAAAACCGTTCCAAAGTTGGATATTATAATCGCGATCGAGCACAACTAACCCTACTTCAATGGTTTGTACCATATCAATTAGCCAGTGAAGTTCGTTCATTGCACTTTGGTCATTAGACATAATAAATTATCCAGCGTTAGTCGAGTAAGTAGCCGAGTTTGAAATTAAGTGTTGGGATTGAGTCTTCAGTAAACAGTAATAGAAGGTCACATTGAATATTATAATCTTCTATTCGATAGTTAATTTCCATCGCCAGCGTGCGCTGCCATTTCTCTGAATTGTCGTGGATAAGTTCATTTACACTACAGTGTCTACCCAGTACAACAGGATGGGCCTGACTAAATTTCATATCGAGTTGTTCTGAAATTCCATTTAAAAAAGCTCCAATGAGCACGTTGCCAGTGTCCATCATCACTTCTATTTCTGTATTAATATCTTCAGGATTTTCTAACCCCATAAGCTTTGCCATATCTTCAAAGCTAGAGTCATGGAACAGTAATAATGCCTCACCTGCGATTCCAGCACCAATAAAGCCTTGGCAAAGCCCTGAAACGGTTGAATTGCGTTCAGTTGCTTTTAAGGCCATGGTTAGCTCGCTAACTTCAAGCACATTAACATTTGGGATCGGCAGTAATACAAACACATCCAGAAGTTTAGCCAGTAAGTCTGCGGCTCTGCCCATTGCCACGTTGGCGATCTCTTGACATGCATCGCGCATATCAACTTTCATCATCGGCGTGTCGTCAGCTATGTTGTGCTGAGTTAAGGTTAAAATGCCATATTCTTGCAGAATATTACTGATGGCATCTGCACTAACGGGTTTTTGAATAAAGTCGAGGGCGCCTAACGCTTTAACACGTTCATGTGCTTTAATTTGAATATCACCAGAGACAACAATAATTAGTGCCGGCAAATCTTGTTGCTGTACAGCCTGTAGTACTTCATAGCCATCCATAACAGGCATATTGAGATCAAGAAAGACAATCTCACCTTTGCCTGCGCGAATGACATCAAGCCCTTCAGCCCCATTGGTTGCGTAGCTAATTTCTACATCCCAATCTTTGGGAAGCGTTCTGGCCATTTGCTTTCTGGCGAGCGCGGAGTCGTCGCATATTAATATTGGAATGGTCATTATTGCTGGTATTCCTTATTTCGCCTTTATGAAAAAACACTCATTAATGCAACCGCGAGTGGTACTAGGCGGATAGTAATTATAAGACTTTTTACAGCGGTTTTTTGTTCGTTAATAATAGTATAGGTATTTGCTTACAATATTGATAACTTAGTTTTAACATTTAAGTTTTTTATAAACTTTCCGCAGTTGAGCTTACCGTCTCAAGGGCGTCACATAACGTTGCAATTAATTATGTGTTGGCCTATCAAGGCTAGCAAGTAATGTCCATATTGATAATATATAAGGCTAACACTCAATGACAATTAGTTCAAAACAGTATGGCAATATTTTGACTGATGACAGTTTATTGCCATGTTAATACTATTCGACAGAGAGTCTATATATGTTAGTCTAAAAACTGGACTGACCAGTATAGGGGTGTTTCATGGAAAGAGAGTTAATTAAGTTCACAGTAGACAAGGGTATTGCACATGTTTGTTTGAATCGGCCCAGTAAGATAAACGCGCTTAATGTTGATATGTTTAAAGCAATCGATAATGTTATTAAACAAATCCGTCAAAATAAGCATATTAACGCGGTTATTTTATCCGGTGCAGATGGTAACTTTTGTTCTGGTTTAGATGTGAAGAGTGTGGCTAGTTCACCTATTAGCGCCCTAAAATTATTATTCAAGTGGTTGCCTGGCAATGCAAATTTAGCACAAAGAGTGTCTTTGGGGTGGCAGCGTTTACCTATTCCTGTGATCGCCGTGTTAGAAGGTTGCTGCTATGGCGGTGGAACCCAAATTGCTTTGGGTGCTGATATCCGTATTGCGACACCAAGTTGTCAGTTATCAATAATGGAAGCAAAGTGGGGGTTGGTGCCTGATATGGCCGGTTTGGTGGCATTAAGACAAATTATGCCAAAAGATCAAGCATTAAAGTTGACGTATACTGCAGATATTTTAACCGCAGAACAAGCGCTTGAGTTGGGTTTGGTTACTCAAGTGGTTGATAATGCTTATGAGTGTGCCACTTTGTTAGCCCAAAAGATTATTTGTACTTCACCCGATGCCAATGCGGCAATTAAGCGCAGTATCAATCAAAATTGGACCGCTTCGGTACGTAGTTTATTAGCTCGAGAGTCATTTAGCCAAGTTCGCTTATTATTGGGTAAAAACCGCGTAATCGCGGCAATAAGACAAACTAAAAATCCAGATAAAGCTTATCATTCTCGTCAACCTTGGTGGTAACGTTCTCGATAATCGCTTTAGCTCAATATCCTACCTTCCTATTACGGTTCTGGAAAAGCCTTCGATTTGGTCGAGGGCTTCTTCCCATCCACTAGGATTGTTTAAATCTAAACTCATCTTATATTGGCGATAATATCGAGCAGGTTTAACTTGATTATAATGTAGTCGAGTGGGAGCTTGTTCTATTGAATTGGGGTGTGCGTCAAAGGATTGGATATCCAGGATAGGGATCGACATAGTGACTAATTGTTCGGCAATTGATTTGCGCTGACTTTGCGGATCGATTAAATATTCATACTCACGATAAGGATTGACTACAATTAACACATCTGGCGTGGGCACTTTTTTGTCATAAAGCAGGTTAGTGATCATACCTGCGCTGTCATCGATGACGACTAGAATTTTTCCACCAGGAAATAAACTGCTGGTCGAGGGGAGTTGATTCAACGCCTCACCTAGGCTGCTTTGTTGAAAATTCCTTAACTCAAGCAATTGAGATGAATCATATTTGGGCGTGGTTTTGTGACTACTTAATTGCAGTTGTTCTGTACCCGCTTTAGCGACATCTTCAGGCTTAGTTGCATAGTTGGGACGATATAACCCTCTGGCAGGGGTTAGGCTAATACTGGCCCAGCCTCGGTCGTTTATGTTTGTTCGTAGGTAGCTTGCAAAACCCGCAGCATCAGCATCTGTGTCTGAAGCGGCAATAATTGTCATAGAACCAAAATGTTTTTTACTCTGCCAAGATCGAACGAGCACTTCACTTTGTTTACCGTCAATGGTGATAAATTTAATTTCATCTGCAGGTAAGTGGGCGTATTGTTGTTGCGCCTTAACATTTGGTGTTACAAACAATATGCTTATCGTTACGAGTAATAATTGACTAATGCGCCCTAGCTGCACGATAACCTCAACGTAAATACCATTATAATATCGATAGCTTAATGTATAACGGTATTATAACCAATCTCATTAAATATCTGGTCAGTTCAGAGTCTCTCAGGTTTTTCAATTCAAGGCACATTGATGTAGAAATGGTTGTTCCCTTTTAAATCGATGTAACACAGAAGTGGAATACCTGAGAGACTCCATTCTGG
>NZ_JBSQBN010000139.1:0-11312 GCF_053850585.1 Shewanella sp. A22 | reverse complement strand
TATGCTTCGTTAGATGCTTTCAAAATACGACGGCATGGTCTATTTTTTTCCATAAAAAATAAGACATTCCCACCATCCATGGCGGTCAGATGCTGGAGGTAGAGTAACGCAGGAGCTTGTTACCGAGGATCACTATTCGCTGCAATCATCTGCCTTGCCTACAGCACTTTGAACTCCCGCTGAAAGATCACATATTTAATAGGATTGGTATTACATCTTCTTGACGCTATTTAAGCCATATTTATCAAGTACAACTGACAGCTCAATAAACTACATCAGGATGATGCAAACAAAAATAATCTGTCGAATGTAACCAACCGGATGCAAGCAAGTCATCCTCAACCCGGTGATTAACTCGGGTTAAAAGCGTTAAACTCACTTCTAATTTGTTCTATTCGCTCTCTGTTAACTCCCAAATCAGAGTGCCCAACGCGAGAAGCCGATCTGACATGTATGGTAATGCTGCCAGTGGTGGTTGATGGAAAATAAAACTCAACATCATCTACAAAACGCATTATCTTAGACGTAAATTCAACTCGAATGTAATCATCTTCAACGACAACAATATCGGCACGCGGTGCCATTTTTAATATGTGTAAAAGCTT
Organism: Shewanella sp. A22; assembly: GCF_053850585.1. Lineage (NCBI taxonomy): Bacteria > Pseudomonadati > Pseudomonadota > Gammaproteobacteria > Alteromonadales > Shewanellaceae > Shewanella > Shewanella sp. A22. The sequence goes on along the minus strand of NZ_JBSQBN010000139.1, from coordinate 10,707 downwards.
CGCTTGTGCTTGTTGACGTGTTCCAACAAACTTAATTGGTGGTATCGCATGTTCTTCATCTGCAGCTGCTAGCTGACTATTAACACAATTTGGTGAGTCAGGGCATGGCATTAACTGGCCATTATTTACGCCCAATGTTGGCACTGTGCCAGAGCAGCCAAATAAAAAAATACAACTCAATAACATAATTGAAAGCGGCTTGTTCATTTTTGTCATCCTTTTCGTTATCACGGTTTGATTTAAGCGTTAGCGGTATTAAAGCACAAAGGGGGAACTCTTCATTCTACTTTATTGAACCTCAATAGTTTGCACTATTCTCAAATTCATCACACCATAAAAGAATGATACTCTATTTTATACTTGGAATAACTTGACGTCGTTTAAAAAAGCTCTGTATTTACAAGTATTCTCTTTACTTCATTCAAATTTAATTTGCTATTTTCAGGACTGTGCCAGAGGCTGTTAATAAGCCGCTTTAAAGTGGTTTTTATTACAACACTGATTTTATTGTCTATGAAATCGAGGGCGAGTGCATCTCTTTAAAACGTTATTCAATATTCTTTTTGCGAAGAGATATATTGCTCATTTTTAGCAGTAAATTATGTTAATAGATCATCAATCAACTTAACTTAAGAAGGCAACTTTGGACAGCATTGCCACACATTATTGCAATACTCATCCTGAAAGGCCTACCCGCTTTAGTCTGCTAACTTAGCGCCATGTTGTGTTAAATCTGGTTTAATGGTTATTTTTTTATCTGAAGTTAATACGAAAGCAGAAACAAGGACAAAAAAGCTAACAAGTGCACCAATGAGTTTATATGCATCCGCAAAGCCAATTTCATCATAAAGTACACCACTGATAACCGATAAACCGCTTCCTGCTAATTGAGACATAAATTGAAATCCTACTATGTAAATAGTGGCGGATAATCGAGCATCAAATGTAGCAGAAATATATTTAAAAATAGCGATAAGCATAATGGGTAATTCTACAGCATGAAGAAGCTTCATCGCGGAAATAGACATAGGATCTCCAGCATAACCCGATCCCACTATTCTTATTGCCATTATCGCTCCACTTAATAACAACCCGTTTTTAGCACCAATACGATTAACAATAAAAGGTGCTAAGAACATTCCGCCAGCTTCAAGGAATACCTGTAATGAGTTTAAGTACCCAAACATGGCATTACCTTCTGCTTTTGTTGGAAATTGAGCAGAAAAATATACTGCAAACTGTTGATCATAAACGCCATATAAACACGACACGCCGATGACAAATGTTGTAAATGCCCAAAATTTTGAATCACGAAATAGCGCTATGGCATCGCTAATTTTTAAAGAGTTTGCTTTACTATCAATATCGTTTTGTGTTGCTGTATTACTCGCAGGTTTTACAAACATTAAGCACAACAAAAATATGATTGAGCACGCACTTGCTAACACAAAATTTAAGGTTGCCGACACATTAAAAATTTGCCCGGTAAAAAAAGTAGCAATAGCCCAGCCTACAGATCCCCACATTCGTGCTTTACCAAATTCAAAACCTGTAGTGCGCCCGACTCGTTCGATGTAAGTTTCAACGGCGCCTACGCCAGCAAAAAAAGTAATTGAACAAAAACAACCACCAACAATTGCCCCCCAATAGAGTGAGTCAATTAGCATAGGGGTATAAATATAGATAAAAAATGGGCCACTGAGCAGTAACATTACTCCGACAAAAAACAGTAAATGTTTACGTAACCCAAGCTTGTCTTGAATGAAGCCATAACAAGGCATTATAAACAATGCTGTAATTGCGTTTATGCTGAAAACGATACCTGTTTCAACTCCGTTCAACCCAATTGCTTGATTAAGCCAAATGGGATAAATTGAAAAGCAAAATGACCAAGTTAAAAAGAAACTAAGAATACATCCACTTAATAACCAATAATTCCGCTTTGATATCTGATCAGTCATTTCTTGAGCCTTATTTAATGTTTATACGGAGCTATGCGACCCCCGAAGAAGCAACTGCCCGCTTATTTCATGTATTTTGGTATTGGGTTCGAGCTTTTTATCAATTGCAATTTGTGCTGCCATTTGTCCCATTCTGAAATAAGGAAGGCTAACTGTGGTTAACTTTGGCAAAAGGTTTTCAGCAATTAACGTATAGTTATCGTAACCAACAATAGAAATTGTCTCTGGGATTTTGTACCCCATCATACGGATTAGCATAAACACACGCATTGCCATTTTATCGTTACCGCAACATATTGCGGTGGGTCGTTCTTGCCTTGACATTATGTCCCGAAGCACGTTTGGTAATTCGGTAAATTCGTCTTCAGGATCAGAACAGACCCCTGCCTGAATTAATGTTTCATCAACATTTAAATTTTTCGCCTCATGTGCATCGACAAAACCTTTAATACGTAAAGGTGTTGCAGGCATATTTTGAAAAAGTGTCAAGTAAGCAATTTTTTTATGACCTAGGTTTAATAACTCTTCGGTCAGTTTATATGCACCACTGTAATCATTTGGCAAAATAGTCGGATGCTTTAATGTTGACTCAAAGCAGTTAACGAGTATTAAAGGACACTTATTAAATGATTGCTTAATCGTCACTTCACGGTGATAAACCGTTGCGTAGATAATGGCTTCAGCTCTTTGACGTCTAAAATCATCCACTAAACGAGAAAAACTCTGCTCATTACCGCCGGATTCACCAATCATCAATAGCTTTCCATGTTTTTCACATTCGTGTTGTATTCCTGCAATGATGTCGAATGAGTCTGGTGTTGTTGTTAAATTTTCAGTAATGAGACAAACAATACCTTTTTCTTGCCCTCTTAAGGACTGAGCAGCAGCAGATGGGTAGAATTCTAATTCCTTCATAACGGCTTCTACTTTCTCTTTGGTTTTTGCGCTCACGCCCTCGAACCCGCTTAATACACGAGATACCGTTTTTACCGATACGTTCGCTTTTGCGGCAACATCTTTAATTGATGACATGTTGGCTCTCTGATCATAATGGTCTAAAAGGTATCGAATTTTTACACAGAACGAACAATAAGTTGACAAAAATTTAAAACCTTAATCATAATGACTAACGATAGACATTTATTCAAGCTATAATTTATAATTTTTTTAGAGGTGTTCATGCAGTCTTTAACCAACCCAATCACTGAAGAAGAGAAGCCTAGCTGGGCACCTCAGTATCACTTTTATAAACAAGGACACTGGTTAAATGATCCTAATGGCTTATTTTACCTCGACGGTAAATACCATTTATTTTTTCAACTAAACCCAGACGATGTTGTATGGGGGAATATGCACTGGGGTTATGCAACCTCTAACGATTTGCTCAATTGGCAGCATAAACCTATTGCGTTATTTGCCGAGCCGAAGGGGCTCGGTTATATTTTTTCGGGTGGTGCGATTGTTGATAAAAATAATACGTCTGGATTTGCTAAAAATGGTGAAGTGCCTGTAATTGCTAATTTTACTCAACAGTCTGTCGAAAAAGAGCAAGTGCAAAGTATGGCTTATTCTCTGGATGGTGGTGAGCACTTCTCAATGTATTCTCACAATCCTGTGATCCCGAACCCTGGCTTAACCGATTTTAGAGACCCTAAAGTAGTATGGTTTGAAGGTAAACAATATTGGGTTAAAACCGTGGTTGCTGGCCAGTGTGTGTTCTTCTATAGATCTGACGATCTCAAAAAATGGCAAAAGTTATCAGAATTTGGTCATCAACATGGCGCGCATGGTGGGGTGTGGGAATGCCCAGATTTGTTTCCGTTAATTTGCAGTGACACAGGAATTGAACGTTGGGTTTTATTAATTAGCATTAACCCAGGGGGCCCAAACGGAGGTTCTGCAACACAATATTTTATTGGTGATTTTGATGGTGAGATCTTTACTCCTCAAGATAATCAAACCCGTTGGTTAGATTACGGTACTGATTGTTATGCAGGGATCACATGGGATAACACCCCTAAGATTCAACATTCTCGAACGCTTATTGCTTGGATGAATAATTGGCAATACGCTAACAATACACCGGATAACACTTGGCGAGGTGCAATGACGCTTCCAAGATCGATTTCTTTACAAAGGTATACCGACAAATACCGCTTATTATCACCACCGGCTATAAGCTTTAAAGAAGAAAATCAACAGGTTGTTACACAACCTTTAACATCATCACCGATATTTATTTCTAAAGCATACAAACTTTCTTTTAGTGTACAGATTAACCAAAAAAATACCATTTTGGTTTGGAAAAGTGCGGCTGAAGAAGTGTTCACACTCACATTTGATGTCGCCAATCAGCAAATTTTGGCAGATCGAACTCAAGCTGGTTTTGCAAGTAAAGGTTTTGATTCTGTTATAAAAATGCCAATTGCAGCTGAAGAAAAATCCTCCATTAGTGTTGAGGTTTATGCCGATAATTGCTCTTTTGAATTATTTTTTAATGGCGGTCAGCAATGTATGACTATTCTTACTTTTCCTACACGTGCTTTTAGTGAGTTATTCATCGATGCAGCAAGTGAAACACAAATACTAAAAGATGCAAAAATATATGAAGTTACACAACTAAAAAAATAGGCGAACTTTCAATGGATTAGTTTGTTTCAAATATTTTATTCTAATGTTGATTTCTCGAATATGTAGCTTAATAGTTAATGATACTTTAAATAGGTGTTGACATGGTTTAAAAGTGAACGATAATGTCTATCGTTAGACAAATAAAAATAACATCAACAGGACCACAATCATGTTTAATAAAAATTTTATAGCAATTTCTATAGCAACAGCTTTTGCTGCGCAAGCAGCACAGCTTTATGCTCAAGAGTCTACTGATAAAGATGAACCCGCTACTGATGATATTGAGCGAATAATTGTTACTGGTGTAACCCGTAATACTCAAAAAATGGAAGCGACTTTCTCGGTCAATACCATTTCAGAACAAGACATGAAAATATTAGCGCCTAATAGTGCGGCTGAACTTCTTGGTAATATTCCGGGGTTTTTCCCTGAAGGCGGCTCAGCAGGTGAAACACACAATAACGTGCTTGTTCGCGGGTTACCCCAAGCCGGTGGTTATCGCTATGTACCTAACTTAATCGATGGGTTGCCAGCATACGAAGAACCAGAAGCACCATTTATGAATAATGATGTGTTTATTAAGCCAGATTTAATGACGACAACTGTCGAGGCTGTAAAAGGTGGTCCAGGGGGAGTGTTATATTCTAATGCACTGGGTGCAGCAGTAAACTACATTACTCGAACAGGTACACAAGAGGTTGAAGGCGCTTATAAAGTTGAAGTTGGTGATTGGGGGCATATTCGCAATGACTTTTTTTTAGCTGGTCCGATTAATGATAATTTAACCTATGCATTCGGTGGTTTCTATCGCGTTGCTGAAGGCATTAGAGATCCAGGCTATACAGGTAACAGTGGTGGTCAATTTCGCGGTAATTTACTGTATATCAGTGATGATGGTACTACAGAAATAAAAGTACAAGCTCATGTTATTAATGATAAAACAAACTATTATCAAAACATTCCTTACTCTATTACCAGTGATCGAGGTCCTGGTACTGCAGATAATCCATTTGAAGTCGATCCTTCTAGTGTGAATAGCCTAGGGGTAGATTTTGATAACGGTACAGTTCTGTCTCATCAAACAAGTTATTACAACCTTTACAATGCAGATGGCAGCCAGCTTCAATTAGATATTAGTGATGGCATTCAACCTAAATTTAATATATTTACTGTAGATTTCTCAAAAGATTTTGAAAACCAATGGCGTTTTGATACATCGCTTCGCTCAACAACTGGCACCAATGGTTTTAATGCACTATTTAACGATCCACCAACTGAGCGTTCTAGCTTAGAGTCTGAACAGTTTGCTCGTATTCAAAACTTCGATGGTGTCATCGGTGACTCCTATGCTGATGCGGTGGGAGTAAAAGCTTATTATGCCGACTCTGTAACGGGGACTGATTTAAGTTCAGCCGAGCGCGCGGACAGCATTTTGGCACACAATATTCCTGTATATGGCAAGGTCGATGTTACTAATTTAGTGGGTGACTTTCGATTTAGTCGCTTTTTTGATTTTGAAGATCAATCACATGAATTAACGCTTGGATTATATACCAGTCATTATACTTATGAAGTGCAATCTGTATTTGCTAGCGCATGGAGCGATATTAGCAGTGACTCTCGTCTAGTTGATTTATATGCAGTTGACGAGAACGACCAACAAGTAGGTCCTTCAATTACTGAAGGGGGGGTAGATCAACCTGCTATTTTTGGTTTAGGCGCTGATGCGACAATGCGTACTGATGCATTCTATGTACTCGACCACATATCATTACTAGATGATAGGCTTCAACTTGATATTGGTGGACGCTATCAACAGCTTGAAGTTGACCGTGTCACAACTAACTCATCAGACCCAGGCAATAATTCAAATGACTTTACCCCCAGTGATGTTGTGGTTGGCTCAACCGATGACACTCTAGCTGATAACTTTGTAAACGTTCCTGACGGTACGGCAAGGTTTGCCTCTGAAACCTACGATGCTTTTGGTTGGACTATTGGTGCTAATTATCGCTTGACTGATAAAGTAACAACGTACTTGAGCTATAGTGATTCATTCAGATTACCAAGTTTTGAAGATTATATTTTTGGTGGTCCAGCAACCAATGCCTCAACAGGTGAAATTGCGCGTGGTGATTTAGTTGAAGATATAAATCAATATGAAGGTGGTTTCCGTTTTAGTGATACAAACTACGAGATCAATTTAAGTGGTTTTTATATTGATTTTGCAGCAAAAGAAACACTGGGTGCGACACTTGATGACTTAAGTGACACTGGTGCAAACGGGGTATCTTGTAGTGCCGTTCCAGCACCTGCGAATTGCTCTAAAATACGCGATAGTTACCGCACTAGCTTAAAAACACATGGTATAGAGTTTGAGGGAAGTTATAGCCCAGATTGGCTAGAAGGCCTTTCGTTACAAGGTAGCATCGTTTGGCAAAAACCAGTGCAAGGCCAAGATTCCGCCATTCGCAGTGCAATCATCGAAACAGATACCGATGGCGATGGCGTAAATGATTTACGTCAATATGATATATCCACTGGCGAAGATAGACGACCACGTCGTCAATCAGAATGGTTAGTTAACATTCGTCCGTCATATGAGTTTGATATGCTACCGCTAACGGTTTATGGACAAGCTATGTATTACAGCGAGCGTTTTTCGGCAGATGGTGATACTAATGTAACCATTTATCCTGGTTATACTCAGTTGAATGCTGGTTTACTTTATTCTTTTGATGAAGACATAGAGTTTCAGTTTCATGTTAATAACTTAAACAATGCCGACTCATTTACTGAAGGTAGTTCGGTAACAGACGGAATGCGCTTGTCTAACGGTGACTATACCGGTGTTGCACGCCCATTACTTGGTCGTACAATTAAAGCATCATTAATGATTAAGTTTTAAACAGTCGTCCCCACAACTGTGTTAACTCACTAATCATTAATATCCATAATGCCACTTGTTTTAAAGCGAGTGGCATTATTTCTCGCTCTATATAAGTATTTTATTATCCGCTTAAAATATGGGGGGTACACACTCCGTATACTATAACGTATTGCCAATATGTAATTTGTGTAGAGTATTGGTTTTTAATTATTGGTATTAAATTTGTTGAATGACTTCTTGCAGTGATTTATTCATTATCATTTTTCGAAAAAACATATAAATATGCCAGTAAATATTGTAACAACCTGTAATTTGACTTTGAAGTATTGATGCTATTTATTCATTATTATAAATGTGTTTTTAAATTCGGAATGATTAAAATGCTCGATAAAAATGTTTAGTGCTTTAATATTATGAAAATTTTTTAATTTTATTTAAATTATTTACTGTAAAAATGTTTTTGTGGTCTTTGAACATATAACTTTACAGTGATAAGTGAATTTTTTAGGAGAGATCATGAGATGGAATATCGTAGGCCATATATTGGTTTTTTATTTTCTCATAATGAGTAATTCTGTTTTTTGTCAAGAAAGGTTGATAAATATAAATTTTAATGGCGATCTTTCAGACAAAATAAATGCTTATCGGATATTTACCCAATTTGACCAACCAGATCAAGTCAAAGGGGTTGAAGGTCAAGCTTGGCGGACCGATGGTTTTTCTAGTTGGGCTGAAGCTAACATTGACTTGAGTGGTGTTGAAGAGGTTTCTATCTCAACTTGGATAGCCATTGAAAGCTATCCGTCAGATTTAGAAACAACGGTAGACAAATTATCGCCAAGTTCAATTATCAGCCAAAGATTGAACTTATCTGGTTTTGATATATATATAAACACGTTTGGCCAATGGGGGCTTTGGTTAGGCGATGGTGAGTCTGACGTTAACATTCAAGCAGAATCGGCATTTCCATTATATCAATGGGTTCACGTTGCCGCAGTTATTTCCAATACAAAAGGCTTTGCGGCCCTCTATTTAAACGGACAACAAGTTGCGAGTATAAATAAGCCAAATAAGCATCTTTTCAACGCGGCGCCAAGCGCATTATTGCTTGCAAAAAGTCATCAAGATGTTCGTTCGTTAGATTTTGAGCTTAATCGATTAAATGCAGCATATGATCTAGTTGATGTAAAACGTGGAATAACATTACCTGCGGAATTAATTAAAGAAGTAAAAGCTAGAAACGTATCATCAGTTAATATACAAGAATCACTTGTTGTTCCCCGCAGCCGCTTAGCCAGTGATCATTTACGCCCCTCATATCATGCGATGCCTCCAGCAAACTGGACAAATGAACCGCATGGATTAGTCAGAAAAGATGATGACTGGCACTTATTTTATCAACGTACTCCCAATGGCCCGTATAAAACGCAAATGCATTGGGGCCATATGGTAAGCAAGGACTTAATTACTTGGGCACACTACCAAGATGCTTTATGGCCATCATTACAAAATGATGAATTCGGCTTTGACATGAAAGGCATCTGGTCTGGTGATGTGGTTGTTCAAGATGATTTAGCTTATGCTTTTTATACCAGTGTTAATCATGGTGATCGCTTAACCCATTATAATCCAGGGATTTCATTGGCGGTGAGTCGTGATGCTGATCTGTTGAATTGGGAGAAGTTAGGCCCAATTATTAATTCCGAACATGTTAGTGATTTTCGTGACCCCTATATTTGGATTGATGGTAATCAATGGCACATGATTATTGGTGCAGCTTACGGTGAAAGTGGTGGGCTTGATTATTACGTAATGGATAAAATCGGAGGTGTGACACATTGGAGGCATCAAAAGCATTTTAGTAGTGTACCTTATGCACAAATGGATATTGGTTCTGCGATATGGGAGATGCCAGTTTTTGAAGCCTTGTCGGAAGATGTGCACATTTTATTGGTTAATCCAATTGGTGGAAATATTCAGAAATATCAAGATCCATCCACTCGAGGTGTATATTGGTTAGGTAAATGGAAAAATGGTTTATTTACTCCGTTCTATAAAACTCCAAAGCCTTTAGATATTTTAGTTGGACACTTGTCACCTACCGTTGCCAGAGCCGATGATGGTGCGATTAGAGCAATAGGTATTGTTGATGAGCGCAGAACCCCTAGCGCCCAAAAAAATGCGGGTTGGGCACATACCTTTAGTCTAGTTCGACGTTGGTTTTTAATGGCTGATGGGCTTACCCTTGGCCAAGAACCTGCTCCTGAAAATAAAGCGTTGCGAAAAGCTAAACTGTTTGAGCAAACTGCAGTTGTTTCAACCCAAGAAACATTGTTATTAAAAGATAAATTGGCATATGAGTTATTGCTAAGCGATGTCAATTTAGGTCAAGAAATCCTCACGATTGAACTATTTGCTAATGACGATAGTACCGAAACGACAAAGTTGATTTTTAACTCGCTCACCAATACTGTGGTTCTCGATAAAACCCATTCCAACTTGTCCGGAAATGATGAGGGACCATTATTGATTACAGGAGCGTATGACAGGGTTGCTCATGGTGATATCCAAACGATTAATGTTTTCGTTGATGGATCTGTTGTGGATGTATTTATCAATCAATCTGCGGCTTTTTCTGTTAGATCTTATCCGTCTAAAATGACGAGTAACCAATTAAAACTGGTGACTTCGTCTGGCTTAATTCATATTGGCAAAGCTGAAATATGGGAGTTATCTAATGATAATGACTTTATTAGCAACGAAAGTATTGTGAGGGCGGAGGCTAAATACTAATTATTACTTATGTGCCGTTTGGATGTTCTGTACTATATTCTGATGGGGGGGGTATAGGCATTATGTTAACCCCCTTAGGTGATTCAAAGCGATGCCAAACGTCTTTGGGATGACCTTGCATTAAATCGTTGCGGAGTGCCTGATGATCGATTAATAAGATTAGTGTCGTTTTATTCTCTAAAACGTGAATGAATTTGTCACCATTGGTATGCTTTTTCACTCACTAAAGTCTGAGTGGTGTGCGATATAATGGTCGTCATCTCTATATTCAGATAATAATGCAGAGGCATGTTTAATACCAATCCCATTAAATATCTGGTCAGTTCAGAGTCTCTCAGGTTTTTCAATTCAAGGCACATTGATGTAGAAATGGTGTTCCCTTTTAAATCGATGTAACACAGAAGTGGAATACCTGAGAGACTCCATTCTGGC